>DATADF010000147.1:0-8247 GCA_036258695.1 Actinomycetota bacterium | reverse complement strand
ACCCTTGCGGCTCAGGTGGGTGCCGGCTTCACGGCGGAGCTGGGCGCCATGCGAGTAAACGAGGAGATCGATGCCCTCGAGGTCATGGCCGTCCGCCCGATCCCCTATTTGGTATCGACTCGGATCATCGCCGCGCTCGTAGCCATCACGCCGCTCTACTTGATCTCGCTATTCGCTTCCTACCTCGCGACTCAGCTGATCGTTGTCGAGCTGCTTGGGCTGTCCGGAGGCACGTACTCGCACTATTTCTCGTTATTCCTGCCGCCCATCGACGTTGTTTATTCATTGATAAAAGCGATGGTGTTTGCGATCGCGGTCGCCTTGATTCACTGCTATTACGGCTTCAATGCCAAGGGCGGTCCGGCGGGCGTTGGCATCGCGGTTGGAAAAGCGATCAGAACGTCGATCGTGGCCGTGAACCTTTTGAACCTGATGCTCTCCTCGTTCATGTGGGGAGTCTCGGACACCGTCCGGATAGCCGGATAGTGCCGGGGCACGAGGAGGCCGAACCATAGAGCGCCTGAAACACGCCTTCATTGGACTGATCGCCGTCGCGCTCATCGGCGGGTTGGTGTGGCTGACCGGAATGACCCTCACCGGCCGTGGCCTCGGCAAGGACGTTCGACCCGCGTATGCCGAGTTCGCCAATTGCGGCCAGGGCCTACGCACCGGTGGTGATGTCAAGTTGCGCGGCGTCCTCGTAGGCCGTATCGGCCAGATCTCACGGCAGGCCGGGGGCAACTGTCGGGTCGAAATGGAACTGTTCCCGAGCCAACTCGAGGTCATCCCCGCAAACTCCGGCGCACAGATCCGAGCCAAGACGATCTTCGGCGAGAAATGGGTCGAGCTTCTCTACCCGGATAGCCCTTCCGGTCACATCGCGCAGGGAGACGTGATTCCGGTTGACCGCACTATCGATCCGCTTGAGGTCGAGACGATCTTGAACACGGCTCTCCCGCTGCTCGAGGCAATCGACCCCGAGGCGCTCGCGGGCGCTCTCGGCGCGCTGGCAGATGGTTTCTCCGGCCATGAGGAGGCCGCCATCAGAGGGATCGAGCAAGGAAACATCGCCCTCAAGTCGATGATTGAAAACGAGAACCTCGTCGAGGAGGGTTTGCGGCAGCTCGAGGACACGGGCGAGGTTCTGAACGAGCTCGACGAGGACCTGATCGCGTCGCTCGACAAGCTCGACGACCTGAACCGCTTCACGACTGAGGAAGCCGATCTTCTGGCCGAGAACCTGACCAAAGCGCCGCGCTTGCTGAACGAGCTCGGCCTCTTGTTCGAGGTCCGCTTCTTCGACCTCACGCGGCTGATCGATCGGGGCGCAACGGTGATTGGAGTCCTGTCGGCGCGGGCGTCTGATCTCGACCGACTCCTCGATGAATTGCCGAAGTTCAACTCCAACTGGATCCGCAACCTCAACCACGTATGCCGCTTCCGCCAACCGGTCGACGAACCCGGCCGCTCGATGGGCGATCCGGTGCCCGGTCGCTGCTGGCGGGTGCACAACATCATCTCGACGACTCAGGGTGGATACGACGGTCGCGGGCCTGATCTCGACACGCAGAGAGCGCTGGGTGACTTCGGCATCCAAGATCTCAACTCGATCGGACGACTTCTGTTTGCACCGGCGATCTTGAGGACGGCCGGACGATGAGATCCACCGCGGTCAAACTCTCGGTCTTCACCGCGTTCACGATCTTCGTCACCTTCTGGCTCGCATCCGTCATCGGGCGCTTGGAGCCTTTCAAGGACAGCTATTCGGTCGAGGCCGCGTTCACCGATGCCACCGGGATACTTGTTGGCGACCTCGTCAAGATCGCGGGAGTCGACGTCGGGAAGGTGACGGGTTTCCGCGTCGAGGACGGGGAAGCCATTCTCACCCTCCAACTGGACAGCGGCGTTGAAGTGCCGAGCAACGTGGGGGCGGAGATCAAGTACCGCAACCTGCTCGGCCAACGGACGGTCAATCTCACCCGGCCGGAACGCGAGAGCTCGCAGCCTCTCGAAGACGGCGACCTGATTCCGTCCAGCAATACCGAACCTGCCCTCGACCTATCGATCGTCTTCAACAATCTGAGACCGCTGATCCAGAGCACCAACCCCGAGGACATCAATACCGTCGCGCGCGCGGTTGTGGAGGTATTCAAGGGGCGGGAAGGCGACCTCGCCGGCATCCTCGGCAATGTCGGGGAGCTCGCGGACACATTGTCGGATCGCGATCAGCGATTGGCTCGGCTCGTGGGGAACCTGGACGACGTCACGAAGATCCTCAACAGCCAGTCGGGCAATATCAAAGCTTCGCTACGACAGTTCTCGACTTTCCTCGAGAGCTTGCACGAGGTCTCCCCCACCATCGCTCGCGTCGTGGATCAGCTCGAGGAGGCCGCCCGCAAGTTTGGCGGAGTCGTCGTCCGCAACCGCTCGAACCTGGACCAGGAGCTAGAGGACCTCACCATCGTGCTGGATGTGGTGAACGACAACCTTGGCCCCCTAAGCCGCGTCGCCAAGAACCTCAAGGAGATCCTGCTCGCCACCGCGCGCTCCCAGTCGTACGGGAAGTGGTGGAACCTCTACGTCGTCAATTACTGCCCCGAGGTCGGCACGCCGCAGAACTGCACGATCGTGACTAGGGGTACGCCGTGACGATCAGAACGTTCCGTGAACGCTCCCCGTTGCTGGTGGGAATCCTGTCGATCATCGGCGTCGCCGGCGCGACGACGTTCGCTTTCTATCTCGACCGTCTCCCGTTCGTGAAGCAGGTTTACAAGGTCAATGCCGAGTTCGCCGACGCCGCCGGTCTCAATGTCGAAAACCAGGTCCGCGTCGCCGGTATCAAGGTCGGAACCGTCTCGAAGATCGAACTGGACGGGGATCGCGTCCTGGTCGAGATGGAGATCGCGAACGACATCGAGATCCCCTCAGATGCCGAAGCCGAGATCAAGCTGGCGACGATCCTGGGCACGAAGTTCGTCGAGATCGACGGTGCTGGCGGGCCGCCGTTCCTGGAGAAGGGCGACACCATCCCGCTCGAGCGAACGGCCATTCCCTACGAGATCTACCAAGCCGCCAACCAGGGCACCGAGATCGTCGAGGACATCGACGGCGAGGCTTTGAACGAGCTTCTTGTCGAGCTCACGAAGCTAACCGAGGTTGCGGAGGACGAGATCGGTTCGGCCCTATCCGGGTTGAACGAGCTTGGGACCGGTCTCAACGCCCGTTCGGATGAGCTGGCCTCGCTCATCAAGGGGGCCGAAAACCTGACCGGGGTGCTGTCCGAGGACGGCGACGACATCGTCCGTCTTATCGACGCCTCCAACGACGTGCTGGGCGTGCTCTCGAGCCAGCGCGAGGAGCTGCAATCCCTGCTCGAGTCGACCCGCTTCATGGCCGGTGAGCTCACATCGGTTATCCGGAACAACCGCGCGAACCTGGACTCGATTCTCGACAAGCTGCACAATGCCCTTGTCGTCCTCGAAAAGAACGTGGAGCACCTGGACGTCGCACTGGAATGGGCGGGCCCGTCGTCCCGCTACTTCGGATCGGTTCTGACGCAGGGCCGCTGGGCGGACATCTACGTGTGCGCGCTGGTCCTCACGACCCCGTGCGAGGCGGGCTCACGATGACGAAGCTGATCCGCCCACTATCCACTCTCGTCGTCTCACTGCTGCTTGCCGGTGGGATGAGCACATTCACCGTGCGTGACCGCTCCGACGACACCTATCGGATCACGGCGTACTTCGAAAAGGCCATCGGGCTGTTTCCAAACTCGGACGTCGACATCCTCGGCGTGCCGGTCGGAAAGGTCACCGAGATCGAGCCCGACGGGCCGAGCGTCCGCGTTGAGATGGAGATCGCCTCGGAGTACAAGGTCCCGGCAGATGCATTCGCCCAGATCGTGCCGATCTCGGTTATCTCCGACCGCTACATCCAGCTGGAACCCGTCTATCGCGGTGGGCCGGTGCTGGAAGACGGCGCCGTTCTGGACGTCGACCGCACCCAGATCCCCGCGGAGCTCGACGACGTCTTCAAGCAACTGAAGAAGCTGCTCGACGCGATCGAACCGGGGCGCGATGGAGAGCCCGGCGCTCTGGGCGACCTCGTCGTGCAGCTCAACCGCACTCTGGAAGACCGCGAAGAGGACCTGCGCGGCACGATCGTCAATGCCGCCCAGCTGACGGGAACCCTGTCGGAGACGCAGCGGGACATCTCCAACCTGCTTATCAACCTCGACGACGTGCTCGGCAAGCTGTCTACCCGGGCCGGATCGCTGGGGACCCTGAATCGCAACTTCGCACAAGTCATGTTGGCGCTCGCGCAGAGCCGCGCCGATCTCGAAGGGACCGTGCGCAACCTCGGCGGCTTGACCCAAGAGGTCGGGGACCTGGTCAGGGATCACCGGAGAAGGCTCGGACGAGACCTTGAGCTGGCAAGCAGGATCACCGATGTCGTACTCGAGAACCGGGCATCGGTCGAGGAATCGCTGGGCTGGTTGCCGATCGTTGCGACCGGCCTCCGCAACGCCTACAACTCGCCCCCGCAAGACGCGGTCGACGTGCGCGACAACGTCAAGGCAAAGCTCACGTGCGAGATCGTGGACATGATCCCGCCGGGTCCCGCCCGCGACGCCTTCGATGAGTTCTGTCGTTCGCTGACACAGGAGCCACCCGACGACCGGACCGAATTCCAAAGTGAAGTCGACGGAGCTCGCACGTTGGAGGAGACGCTCAACTGCGACGAGGGGGTCAAGCGAGTCCGACGTCAGATCCGTCGCCTGATCAAGATCGACCTGCCCAACGAGATCGCAGAAGAACTGACGCGCCAGCTCACGAAGCACGTCCGCAAGTTGAAAGAGAAATGCGAAGAGCTGAGCAAGCGAGTGGTTCGCCGGCTCTTCAAGCGGCTGTCCGACTCCGACCTACTGCCCTCATTGCAGGAGCAGCTGCGTGAGGACCTGCGCCGCATCCGGGGCGTGCCGAGCGTCGCCGGTGGGCAAGTGATCGTTCCGCCCACACAGCCTCCGAGCCTCGGCGCCAGGATCGGATCGTGGTGGAGCGGGTTCCTCGGGTTCTTGGGGTGGTCGTCGTGAGGCGCGCGCTGGGGATCGCCGCCCTTGCCCTCATCGTGTTACCGGGCTGTGCCGTACTCGGCTTCGAGACGGCATGCGAGGGCACCGAGGTAATCGGCAATTTCGAGCAAGTAGCCGATCTGGTCGAGAACGCGAACGTCCAGTCGGCAGACGTCGTCGTCGGGACCGTCAAGCAGATCGAGTTGGACGGCTGGGAGGCGCGCGTGGAGATGTGCCTCGAGCCGGGCCAGCGGATCCCCGCGGATGTGAAGGCGGTCGTCCGAACCACTTCGTTGTTGGGCGAGAAGTTCGTTGATCTGCAGCCGGTGACCGAGGGAGCTCCCTATCTCGAGGACGGCGCCGTCATCGAGTCCTCCGACACTTCGAAGGCAACAGAGCTCGAAGATGTATTTGCCCAACTGGCGGCAGTCGTCGGGACGGGGAACCTCGAGGACTTGAACCGATTCACCGCGGCGCAAGCCGAGATCCTGCGCGACCACGGCGATGACCTGAAGTTGGTGCTGAGTCGCCTGCGCCGGTTCACGGACACACTCGTCGACAGAAAGGCGCAGATCGCCGGCTCGGTGGACTCACTAGACACGGTCGCACGCACGATCTTGGCCGACTCCAACATCCTCGAGGACTTCCTCGAGTCGTTTGCGGAATCGTCCGGCGTGCTGGCCGACGAAAGCCAGAACCTCCAGGAACTGCTGTTTGCCCTGGATCGTTTCTCCGACGTCAGCGTGCGCCTTCTCGACCAGACCACTACCGACCTCGAGGCTCAGTTCCGAGATCTGCGGCCCGTTCTCCGAACGCTCGCGGCCAACAGCGGAGATCTCGCGGAGTCCCTGCGAACACTCGCGACGTTTGCGGAATGGTGGCCGGAGTCGATGCCCGGGGACTACCTGCAGCTCGACGTGTGCCAGGCTCTCCCCGAGCAGTTCGGGCAGGGAACGGCCTGCCCACAGGCGATCGGTAACGACGACCCCGATCAGGTCTCACCCGTCGCGCGCTACGACGCCACCCCGGAGGCGCTGCGGGTCTTGTTCGGCCGGCCGCTTAGAGGTAGGCGCTGATGGCGCTCCCGGCAAAGACCAAAATCGCCGTCAATCTCGTGGTCTTTGCGATCGGCGCCGTGGCCTTATCCCTCGGGATGGCTACCCAGGTCCTGTCGGTACTGGAAGATCGCTATTCGATCCTGGCGACGTTCGAGGACGCCGGCGGTGTATTCACCAATCAGGAAGTTACCTACCGTGGCATCACGGTCGGCCAGGTCGGTCGCATGCGCGTCGTCCGTGAGGGTGTCGAGATCGAGCTCCGCATAAATGAGGGGGTTCAGATCCCGTCCGAGGACACGGAGGCGCGGGTCATGTTCAAGAGCGCCGTCGGAGAGCAATTCGTCGACTTGCTTCCGAACTCGGAGGGCCCGCCCTTTTTTGAAGACGGCGACGAGATCCCCCTCGCGCAGACCTCTATCCCGGTCAGCACCCAGGAGTTGCTGAGCGCTCTAGAGGGTGTGCTTCAAGGCGTCCCGCCGGAGGATCTCGAGGGGGCGGTCACCGCGTTGGGCACGGGTCTTGGCGGCAGAGGGCAAGACCTCGCCCTGCTGCTCGAGTCGACCGCGGATCTCGCAGAGCTCTTTGCGGAGCGCCGCGGTGAAGTGGAGGGCATCCTCAAGAGCGGGACGCGTCTGGGTCGCGCATTTCTGGCATCGAAAGAGGACTTTGTCGCCGCGATAGAGCAGCTGGTCAGCGTCAGCGATTCGCTCTCGGACACGAGGGTCGATCTCAAGAAACTGCTAGAGGGCACCAACCTCTCAGCAGACGAGCTGATCGCACTCCTCAGAGAGCAGCGACCCGAGCTCCACAAGCTGATCGTGGATCTCGCCGAGATCAACGATTTGCAAGCCGAGCACACCGACGATCTCGCTCAGCTTCTCGGCCATCTGCCGCAGGCGCTGCACAACGTCAATCTCGCATTCGAGCCGGATACCGGCTTGATCCGGTTCGGCAGCATCTTCGACGAGCACGAGGAGCCGGAGTCGTGCAGCTACGGCACGGAGCGCCGGCCCCCAGAAGACCGCAGCCCCGAGCTTCCGCCGAAGAAGGCGTTCTGTGGGGACCGAAGGCGCCCGACACCGACTCTTCCCATAGCCGCCTTCGGCGCGTCGGCCCGAGGCATCTTCAGCGATGTGTCGTCCGCGGACCTTACCGATGCACTGAGCGCGCGTCCCGCCCTAGCCGTGTCGCGACTCGACGACTGGTCGTGGGCTTTGTTTTATCTGAACGGCATCTAGCCCTGATGGACACCGAGGGACCGGTGCTGGGGTCTGACTCCCCGGCCGGCAGGGCCGGCTCTAGTCCCAGGCTTCTTGTCGCCACCGTCGTAGTTCTGTTGCTCCTCTGCGGCACACTTGCCGCGCTCTTACTGGTGAACGCGGACACGACCGAAGATGTGGACGCGTACATGGCGACCGAGCTGGCCACAGTCGAGGATCGCTCGCGTGTGATCGTCCAGTTGCTGTTGAACTACGACTCGACGAACCTCGACCAGAAGGCTGAGGAGATCCGCGAGCTCGCGACCGGCGCTTTCCGCGAGCAGTACGACGAACTCATCGGGCAGGGGCTGGGTGAGGCTTTGGAGGCCGCGTCCGCTTCCTCGCGCGGCCAGATCATCGAGGGGCCGGACATTGCCTTCAAGTCCTCCGACGAAGCGATAGCCATTGCTCGCGTCAGCCAGACGGCGCAGTCGAAATCAAATCCCGGCGGCCAGACCTATCTATATGTGCTGAAGCTGAACCTCATCCGGACGGCCGGAGGTCAGTGGCTTGCCGACCGAGTCGAGATACTGGGCGAGGAGGTGCCCGGCTCCTTCCCGGCGGCATAACTCGCATGTTTGGGGCTCGTCGCCCCCATCGCTAACGAGTGGCGTAGGTGGGTCCGAAGGTCTCCAAGAGCGCTTGGCCATTCTCCAGCAACCGTTCGAATGGCGGTCCGTACCACGGCGGCGTGACGTTCACGCGGTCGGCCACCTGTTCCCACTCCTTGATGCGGGCGCGCGCCTCGTCGGGTGTTCCCGCGATGGCGATCGCGTCGCACAGCTCATCGTCGATCAACTCGATCATCCGGTCCTTGTCCTTGGCTTCGAAGGCAGAGCGAAGGTCGGGGACGAGGTGG
>DATADF010000146.1:0-2884 GCA_036258695.1 Actinomycetota bacterium | reverse complement strand
ATGAAGACGTCAGATACGCGCGATGCACTCGACCTCGACGCGGGCTCCCTTTGGCAGCGCGGCAACGCCGACGGTGGCGCGAGCGGGAGGATCCGTGGCGAAGTACTCCGCGTAGGCCTCGTTGAATTCAGCGAAATCGTTCATGTCGGTCAGATAGACCGTCGTCTTTACAACATGAACCAAACTCGAGCCGGCAGCGTCCAAGACCGCCGCCAGGTTGTCGAGACAGCGCCGCGTTTCGTCCGCGACGGTGCCCTTCACAAGCTCCCCGGTCTCCGGGTCCAATCCGATCTGCCCGGAACAGAACGCGAAACCCTCTGACGTAACTGCTTGCGAGTACGCGCCGACGGCCGCAGGGGCCTCCAAAGTCTTTACGACGATCTTCGACATCGCTCCCCCATCACTCTCCAAGCAACCCGGACGGTCTCTCCGCCGACCAGTCGAACGACGCCACGTTTAGGTTGAGTGAGCGCGCCGGCGCTCCCTCCGCGATGAACCAGAGCACGTCGGCGCCTCCGCCGGAGGGAGCCCTCTGGAACAGAACGCCGGTCCCCGATGGCCCCCACACCGCGAGTTTGTCGGCATAACCCTCATCTATCGTCAGGGTTCGCAGAAACGCCCCGCTTGAGTCGAGCAGCGTCAGACGTCGAGCCGCGCCCTCGCCCGCAATGGCGACGAGATAGCGATCGTCGGGCGAACAGGTCGGCGAGTAATACGTCTCGCCCTCCGGCGTGATGAACTCCGGCCGACGATTGGCTTCGAGAAATGCAAGTCGAGGCGGGCTGCCGGATCGGGTCTGACCAGATCCTGTGGGATCGAAGGAGCGGTCGCCCCCCAGCACTCCGACGAGGCGGTCCGCGCACGGCTCGAGGAAGCTCGGTGGGCTGCCGGTGAGCATCGTCGCCCCGCGCGTGTAAACGCGAATGGCGCCGTTCCCGGAAACACCGCTGAGCTCCCAGCCGTCGGCCGCGACCGAGACCCCGGGTGCCGCCCAGTACAGGATGTCCGCTCCGGCCCAACCCCCGAGGACGACTTGTGAACTTCCATCCTCGAATCCGAGAAGCCTGTTCAAAGTGCCGGACTCGAGATCGAGACTCCAGACCTCGAAACCGGCGGCGGGCCTGCCTCCCTGCTTGGCTACAAACGCGAGACGATCTCCATCGGGGGAGAACGCGACGTCGCGGATGTCGCCGCGCAGTAGTTCGATCGGATCGACGCTGGGCCGAGCCACCAAAAGACTTACCTCCGGGGAGCCTGCGCTGTCACCGACCATCACCAATGCGCAATCGGCCACCGGCGACCACGCGACGCCTCGATCGGGCGCGGCTATCTCGGCCCCGGAAGCGAGATGGATGAAGGGACCGAGCGATTCACCCTCGGAGGTCCACAGTTGTGGTCCGCGCGTCACCAGGAAGCGACCGCTTGCGCTCCACTGGATCGGCGGCCTCACGTCGGGTAGCTCCGCGATGGCATTCCCATCTGTCGCTGCGATCTGCACGCGGTTCTCGTGCCACGCGGCCACCAGGCCGGCACCCTCGACTGCATCGGCCTGCTGCAGGCAGGCGTCCGGAAATTGCCCGACGAGGAGCGGCTCGCCTGGAGCTGCTTGCGTCGGCGGCGGAGTCGGGGTTTCCTCCGGCGGAGCGGTCGTCGGTGTGGGGGTTGGAAGAACGGGGGCGGGGCTCCTGGGCCCTCCCTCTCGTGCCGTCGCGCGGCCCCCCGCGGCATCGAGAATTGGCTTTCCCAACAGCACCACCATCAGCGCCAAGAGAGCGGTCACGCCGAACACCCGAACAATTGGGTTCATGCGAGCACCCTCCGCAACTCCGACGCGACCCGGTGCGGGACCTCGAGCTGTGGCCAGTGGCCCACATCTCCCCAACGGACCGCCGCGGTCCCGGGACGCAATTGCAATAAGCGGTCGGCTATGGACGGCACTGCGACCGGATCGCGGTCGCCCCAGATGACCGTCATGGGGCCGCGCCAATCGAGAAGCCCTGACGTCCACCTGACATAGCGCAGCCGCCGTTCCTCGATATAGCGAATGGTCACGGGCAGAAGCCTATGGCCGCCTCCCCAGGCGAGCAGAGATTCGGCCATCGCCAACTCGTTGTCGTCCGGGCGATGGCTCTCGGAAAACGTCGCCTTGAGCTGACGCCGAAACAGTCTGACGGGTGGCGGGACAGGCAACGGCCGCGCGGGCAGCTTCAGGAAGAGCTTCTGCCCGCTTGTCAATTGCGCGAGCTCGATGAACACGCTTCCGTTCAGAAGCACCACGCGCCCGATCTCAAAAGTGAGTCCCCCTTCGTTGGCGCGCGCCAGTAGCTCCGATGCCACGGAGTCCCCCATGTCGTGCGCTAGTAAGTCGCAGCGCTCGACCCTCAATTCTTTGAGGACCCCCTCTACGAGGTCGGCTTGGTCGAGCAACGAATAGCCTGCGGGCCACGACTTGTCGGACAAGCCGTAGCCAAAGAGGTCGAAGGCAATGAACCGTCGCCGCAACAGAAGCGGGGCGAGCTTGGCCCAGTCGTACGAGGAACCCGGGAAGCCGTGGATGGCCACCAGCGGCGGCCCATCGCCCATCTCCCACACGAAGACGCGTCGGCCGCCCACGATGACGTACTGCCCCCGGCGCCTCCAGATTTCGATCGAGTTGTTCACGGGGCGCAAAGGTAACCACGGGCCATATGAAAAGGAAGAGGCCCCCGTCTTTCGACGGGGGCCTCCCCGCTGAGAGTCGGCCATAAGCCGGATCCTGTGCCTCCCCCGAGGAGGAGGTGGTGGCCATCCATCTGGGACGAGCGTTGCCGCTCGCCTCATGCGGCCAAGCAGGAGGCATGGGTGGCCCGCCCCCCGCAAGGGAGCCTCCGGGTAGGCCGCATGA
>DATADF010000145.1:0-5544 GCA_036258695.1 Actinomycetota bacterium | reverse complement strand
CTGGAACTCGAACGAGGAGCGTCTGGCCTGGTCACAGTCGCTCCAGCCCCGCACGCGAAAACAGTGACGGAAGTGCTCGCAACCCCCTGCGCGTCGTTCTGTCTGAACACGTTGAATAAACAGCACCATGCCCACTGTCCGAAGGGACTGCACCGGCGATCGCATGCTGAGCCTGAACTGATATATCCCCTGTGACCAGGGGGTCGTGAGAGCGGGCGACCGGACTCGAACCGGCGACCCTCACCTTGGCAAGGTGATGCTCTACCAACTGAGCCACGCCCGCAGAGTCGCCAAGTATAGGTGGCGGGTACGGGCTTCCGGTGTGCCTAAGGGCCTCCGGGAGGGCATAGTGGGAGCATGGACGCCTACGCCGACGACGCCACGATTCGAAAGATCCTCTCGGAGTACCGCACGTTTGCCGTTGTCGGGTGCTCCGCTAACCCATCCCGGGCCAGCTTTCGCGTCGCGACGTTCCTAATGGGGCATGGATACCGGGTCATCCCGGTGAATCCCAACGAGTGCGACAACCAGATCCTCAAACAGACCTGCTACGAGCGTCTCTCCTCGATCCCGTTCGCCGAGGAGGTGGAGGTCGTGGACATCTTTCGCCGCTCGGAGTTTGCGGGGAGTCATGTCGACGAAGCAATCGAGCTGGGAGCCAAAGCAGTGTGGATGCAGCTTGGTGTCATCGACCAAGAGGCCGCAGAGCGCGCTGCCGCGGCGGGACTCGATGTAGTGATGGATCGTTGCCCGGCAATCGAGTACCGGCGCCTATTCGGCACCGCGAAAGTCGGCTAGCGGCCCGTACTCCCGAAGCCGCCGTCACCGCGCTCAGATGAGGGCAACTCTGCAACCTCCGTCAGTTCGGCCTTGGCCACCGGCTGGAAGACCAGCTGAGCGATCTTGTCGCCGCGCCGAATATCGATGGGCGATCGTGGGTCCACGTTGACCACGATCACTTTGATCTCACCGCGATAGCCGGAATCGATAAGGCCGGGCGCGTTGGCGAGCGCGAGCCCTTCCTTCAGAGCGCGGCCGGAACGTGCATGGACGAAACCTGCATAGCCATCGGGAATTGCAACGGCGATCCCGGTGGGAACCGCAGCGCGCTCCCCCGGCCGCAGCGTCACGGCTTCGGCGGCAATGAGATCGAGACCCGCATCTCCGGCCCGCGCGTAAGACGGCAGAGGAAGGTCGGGGTCCAGCCGGTAAACGTCGACCTTCATTGAGTAGGCACGTCGTCGTGAACTTTGGGGGGCGACTTCTTCTGTAGTAGGCCGAGCTCGCGCTCGAAATCATCCAGCTCCTGAAAGTCCTTGTAGACCGATGCAAATCGCAGGTACGCGACTTCGTCGAAGTCCTTGAGCCGATCGAGCACGCGCTTGCCGATCTCCGCGGACGGAATGGGTCGGATCGTCAGCGTGCGGAGGGCCTCTTCGACATCCTCCGCCATCGCTTCGATCTCAGCTTCGGTGACCGGCCGGTTCTTGCATGCCCGGCGGATGCCCTCGACGATCTTGGCGCGGTCGAAGGGCTGCTCGAGTCCGTCGCGCTTCACGACGATCAGAGGGACTTCCTCGGGACGTTCAAAGGTCGTGTAGCGCCGGGTGCAGCCGAGGCACTCGCGGCGCCGGCGAATAGCGCGACCCTCCTCGGCAAGCCGCGAGTCCACCACCTTGTCCTGCTCGGCCCCGCAATATGGACAACGCATCGGAAGAGTCCTCTATACAGCCTCGGCGTCGTCGTCGCGCAGAGCACGAAGCTGCTCGCGAAGTTGGCGCACGTTCGACTGATACGTATCCACGTCTTGGGCAGGAGCCGACCAATCGGCGCCGATCGCCTCACCGCAGAGCGGACAATGGTCGTTTGCCAGACGGAGCTCCGCCCCGCAGCCGCTACAGGTGCGGGCCTTCTTACGAGCAGCCACTGGTCGACCCACAGGACGTGCACGCGTAGCAGGAACCGGCAGGTTGCATCTGGATTCCACATGTTCCGCAGAACGGGAGCGAGCCGGTCTGCGCGCCGGCCACTTGGCCGAGCACGATTACCCCGCTCTCGTTGGCCGGGTGGCCGTTGCCCGCCTTCGAGCCATTCCCGTTTCCGTTCCCGTTGCCGGTCTTGTTCGGGTCGAGCTTTGACTCGATCTCCTCCTGCCGCTCCCCTGCGGTTCGGATGCCGAGACTGTGGCGCTCCTCTTCGTCGAGGTACTGGAGCGCGAGCCGGCGGAACACGTAGTCGAGGATCGACGTCGCAATCCGGAACTCGGGATCGTCGGTCATGCCGGAGGGCTCGAAGCGCGTGTTGGTGAACTGCTTCACATAAGCCGATAGAGGGACCCCGTACTGCAGACCCATGGATATCGAGATCGCGAACGCGTCCATGATTCCGGCGAGAGTCGAACCCTGCTTTGCAACGCGGAGGAAGATCTCGCCCACCCCACCTTCGGGGAACTCGCCTGCGGTGAGGTAGCCCTCTGTGTCGGCGACCCGGAACTTGAAGGTCATCGAGCGACGCGCCTTCGGCAGCCTCCGCCGCACCGGCTCCGGCTGAGCTAGAGATGACTGCGCAGTCACCGGCTTGTCGTCCTTCTTCGCAGTCGAGAGCGGCTGGCCGACCTTGCAGTTGTCTCGATAGACCGCGAGCGCCTTCAGTCCAAGGCGCCAGCCCTCGATGTAGGCGTTCTCGATGTCCTCGACCGTCACGTGCTCCGGCAGGTTCACGGTCTTGCTCGCCGTGCCGGACAGGAACGGCTGGATCGCCGCCAGCATCTTGATGTGGCCCATGTAGTGGATCGAGCGCTCGCCCATCGCGGTGTCGAAGACCGGGTAGTGGTCTTCGCTCAGATGCGGCGCGCCCACGACGTGGCTGTGCTCGTCGATGTAGGCGACGATGTCCTGGATCTGCGCTTCGCTGTATCCGAGGTTCTCGAGAGCGCGCGGGACCGTCTGGTTGACGATGGACATCGTTCCGCCGCCCACGAGCTTCTTGGTCTTCTTCAATGCCAGGTCTGGCTCGATACCGGTGGTGTCGCAATCCATAAGGAGGCCGATGGTCCCGGTGGGAGCCGCGACCACAGCTTGCGCGTTCCGATACCCATGCACTTCTCCTGCCGCAACGGCCTGATCCCAGACATGCCTCGCCTCGTCCACCAACACCTGCGGAGCGAGATCCGGCGCGATGGAGTAGGCCGCATCGCGGTGCTTGTTCATCACGCGAATGAATGGCTCACGATTCATCTCGTAGTCGTCGAAGGTGCCGACGCGCTCCGCCAACCGAGCGGAGGTCGCGTAGCAGTAGCCGGTCTGAATCGCCTGCACTGCCGCCGCGACCGCGCGGCCCTCGTCTGAGTCGTAGGGAAGACCCAGCGCCATGAGCAGCGCGCCGAGGTTGGCTACTCCTTGTCCCAGCTGACGTTGGCGCAGCGTGTTCTCGCGGATCCTCTCGGTCGGATACGACGCGAAGCCGACACTGATCTCCTGCGCGGTGAACATGACCTCGACCGCATGCTTGAAGCCCTCGATGTCAAACGTGCCATCGGCATTCAAGAACTTCAGCAGGTTCAGCGAGGCCAGGTTGCACGCCGAGTTGTCGACGGACAGGTACTCGCTGCACGGATTGGAAGCATTGATGCGCCCGCTGTTCGGAATGGGGTGCCAGTCATTGATCGTGGTGTCGTATTGCAGACCGGGGTCCGCGCACTCCCAAGCGGCCTGAGCGATCTCGCGGAACAGCTCCCGTGCGCGAACCGATTCCAGGCTCTCGCCGGTCGTCACCGCCTTCAAGTCCCAGTCCCGATCGTCGATGACCGCTTGCATGAAGTCATCGGTGACGCGTACCGAATTGTTGGCGTTCTGGTACTGGAGCGAGTACCAGTCCTTGCCGTCGAGGTCCATGTCGAAGCCGGCCTCGCGTAGGGCACGCGCCTTGCGCTCCTCGAGCGCCTTGCACCAGATGAAGTCGCGCACATCGGGGTGGTCGACGTTGAGCACGACCATCTTGGCCGCACGACGAGTGGCACCGCCCGACTTGATGGTGCCGGCCGACGCATCGGCTCCGCGCATGAACGACACAGGACCCGAGGCGGTGCCTCCCGACTTCAGACGCTCCTTTGAGGACCGAAGAGATGAAAGGTTGATGCCCGACCCCGAGCCGTGTTTGAAGATGATGCCTTCCTCGACATACCAATTGAGGATGGAGTGCATTTCGTCCTCGACCGAAAGGATGAAGCAAGCGCTGCACTGCTCCTCGCCCTTGGGACGCCAGCCCACGTTGAACCACACCGGCGAATTGAAGGCGGCCTTCTGGTTCACCAACAGGTGCGTGAGCTCATCCTTGAACGCAGTCGCCTCTTCGTCATCGACGAAGTAGCCGCGCGCGACCCCCTCCTCGTGATAGCGATTGACGACGCGGTCGATCATTTGCTTGACCGAGCGCTCGCGCTGCGGAGTGCCGAGCGAACCCCGGAAGTACTTCTGCGCCGCGATGTTCGTCGCGTTCTGCGACCACGACTGCGGCACCTCGACACCGCGCTGCTCAAAGGCGACGGCGCCCGTCTTGTAGTTCTGGATGACGGCGTCGCGCAGCTCCCACTGGATCTCGTCGTACGGATGCACACCCGGCGTCGTGAAGTGCCGCCGGATGCGGAAGTCCTCGGAGCTGCGGGTCGACATCGACCGAGCCGTCTGTGCCACTAATTACCCCCCTGTCTCCGGAGAGCCAGCACGTCCAAAAACCCTACATGTTGGGTTGAAGGATTCGATCCGGCCCCACATCTTGCGAGTTACAGAGGTGAAATTACGCCTCTGTGAAGTGCTCGTCAAGTAATCACGGGATGACCCTGGCCGATCGCCCCTGTCCATCACAAGAAGGACAACCTGTGAGTTCGCCGTGGACGGCCGCTTACGGAAGGCGCAGCCGCGTTCCCGGCGGAGGTGGGGCCGCGAGCCCATTTAGCTCGAGCAAGGCATCGACGTAGGCCCGAGGATCTGTGGATGCGGGGGCGTACCTCTCGGCCAGACCCCACAGCGTCTCCCCCGCATGGAGCACTACCTTCTTTGGGGCTTCGCCTGTGGCGGCAGGCGTCTGCGCCTCGGGACCGCCGGCCAGCAGCACCGCGGCGACCACCGCCAGCAGCAGGATCCACGTGCCAACCCGTCGTCCGACGCGCTGGGCCGCGCCGCTGAGCCGGCGCCTTACGACCGGTCCTGTGGGGAACCGGTACACCACTGCATCGAGGTCTCTCGCCGTCGTCGCCATTGACTGTCTCCTTTGCCTGTTGGTCTCAGTCCACGCTAGAAGGGGGGTACGACAAGAAATTCAGACGAACATGTGTTCGCCATAGTAGCCGAACGTATGTTCCCTGCCAAGTCGGGAAATCGAACGTACGTTCTTGCTTTGGGCCCCTCCGGCCGCTAACCTGATGCGAACGTCCGTTCGCCAAGGAGGAGGGCATGGTCGAGGGCCTCACCGACCGCCAACGCCAGACGCTCCAGTTCATCGCCGAATCCGTTGCCGAGCGGGGCTACCCCCCGTCGGTGAGAGAGA
>DATADF010000144.1:0-7558 GCA_036258695.1 Actinomycetota bacterium | reverse complement strand
GAGCGGAGCCGGTGGACCAGACACCGCCACTCTACAATGCCGATTCGACAGACACCCCGAGCCACCTGCAGGCCTCCTCGAGTGTGGCAAAATCGTGTTCCGGCATTGTGAACGGTGGCGGCATCTCTTCGGGCGGCAGATCAATGAGGAGCTCGGCTGTGACAAGCGGACGGGCCGATTAATCGGTTGAGCTAATGGCCCGCAGCAGCCTGCACAGCCCGACCAAGATACAGGTCGGCTGCTCGCTCGTCCGCTAGTAGTGTTTGAGCGTCTCCTGCAAGTGCCACCCGTCCACTGTCGAGAATGCAGCCGCGATTGGAAATCGCGAGAGACTGGCGCGCCCGTTGCTCGACCACCAGCACAGATACGCCAAGTCTAGGAAGGCGGCGGATCAAAGCGAAGGCATCCGCAACTTTTGCAGGCGCCAAGGCTGCGGTAGGCTCGTCGAGGATGATGAGTTTGGGACGCGTCATCAAGGCTCGAGCAAAGGCGAGTTGCTGACGTTCCCCGCCGGACAAACTGCCCGCCCGGGCGCGTTTCCGCTCGCCCAGGACGGGAAAGGCCTCAAACAACTCAGCAATCCGCTTTCCGGGATCGTTTACACCAACAACGACCTGGAGGTTCTCGAGGACGCTCAGCGATCCGAACACGTTGGCGACCTGCGGCACGTACCCGATGCCGCGGGCAATCCGTTCTTCTGTCGGAAGCGGCACGAAGTCGGTTCCCTCGAAAACGATGCGTCCGCGCACCCGCGGCAGTAGTCCTACGATGGCTTTCGCGAGCGTTGACTTACCAGCACCGTTGGTCCCGGCCACCGTCACGATCTCGCCTTGCTGCAACGATAAGGAGATCCCGTTCAGGATATCGACCTCGCCGTACCCTCCGCGCACGTCCTGGATCTCCAGAATCGTCACGACACGCCTCCAAGATAAGCCTCGCGCACGAGCGGGTCGTCGAGCACTACGTCGGGGCCGCCCTCAGCGATAATCTTGCCGCGATCCATTACCGCGAGATGAGGCACGAGGCGGGTCAGTGCTTCGAGATCGTGTTCGATCACAAGAAACCCGATTCCGCGGCTGTTGAGTTCGGCGATCCGTTCCATGATCTCGCCAATCAGAACAGGATTTACGCCGGCAAATGGTTCATCGAGTAAGATGAGACGCGGCTCGACCATCAGCGCGCGGCCGAGTTCAAGCAGCTTCTTCTGCCCGCCTGATAGCTTGCCGGAGGGCTGATCTGCCACTGGTGTCAACTTCAGGAATTGCATCGTGGCGTCAACGCGTTCGGCAATCGCGCCCTCCTCTCTGCGCACGAGGTCCGGGCGGAAGAAAAGCCCGATCAGCCCCTCCCCGGTCTGGTCAGGGGCAGCCGCCATCAGGTTCTCACGCACAGTGAGATGACTAAACTCCCGGGGAACTTGGAATGTGCGCACCATTCCGGCGCGGGCCCGTGCCGGTGGAGAGAGGCCGTCCAGCGCGCGCCCGTCCAGCAGGATCTGTCCGTTATCGGCTGGAACGAAGCCCGAAATCACCGAGAACAGCGTCGACTTGCCGGCGCCATTGGGGCCGATCAGTCCAAAAAGTGCACCCGTCTCGACCCTTAGCCGCACACTATCGAGGGCCTGAAATCCGCCAAACCACTTGCTGACATCGCGAACCTCGAGGATCATCGCTTCGTGTAATCCCCCATGAGCCCCTGCGGGCGGAACATGATGAAGCCAATCAGCAGCAGGCCGACGACACCGATGCGCACAGAAGCCATATTGACCTCCGAGATGCCGGGGACGACGTCCCGCAGGAAGCGCGAGCCTTCGAGGAATAACATCAGGATCGCGGTGCCGACCACCGCTCCGGAGACCCGTCCGACCCCGCCCATGATGATCGCCATCCACACGTAAAAGGTGACGAGCGGGATGAACTGGTCGGGAACGATATACGTGATGTAGTGTGCGTAGAATGCGCCCGCGATGCCCGCGAGGGCTGCGCCGACCACGAGCACCTGAATCTTGAATCGCGCGGGATCCTTGCCGAGGGCCTGGACGGCCTCTTCGTTATCACGGATTGCCTCTATAATGCGCCCGAAGGGAGAGCGCGCGATCCGCCTGATCATCCAGATGCCGATGAGCGTGACCGCGAACAGGGTGGCGAACACGGCGGCTTGACCCCCGAACCCCCCGATCCCGCCGTAGAGCTGGGGGATGCCCGGAATGCCCTGAACACCGCTCGTGAGCCACTGTTCGCTCGTGACGACAATCCTCACCACCTCCGAAAACCCGAGCGTCACGATCGCGAAGTAATCGTCGCGCAGGCGCAGCGAGATAAGCCCGATCGGCCACGCGGCAAGGGCGGCCAGTGCGGCGGCGGCCGCGAAACTGAACACAAGCGGCACACCCTTCATCGCCAGCAGGGCACTGGTGTAGGCGCCGATCGCGTAAAAGCCGACGTGGCCGAAGTTGATCAGGCCCGTCAGCCCATACTGGAGTGTAAGCCCGAGGCTCAGAAGCATGTAGATGAGTGCGATTATACCGATCGCGACAAGATAAGCTTCCATCAACGCGCTCCCTCGACTCGTCCGAAGAGGCCGCGTGGGCGGATGAGAAGGACCCCCAGCATGATTATAAACGCAAGAGCGATTTTGTACGTGAAGCCCACGACCGGCGTCGAGATTTCTTTCGCTACGCCAAGAACCAAGCCGGCGAGCACAGCTCCGGCTGGGGATCCGATGCCGCCTAGGATCGCAGCTGTGAACGATGGTAGAAGCATCTCCCATCCAAACTCGGGCGACACGATCGTCTTGATGCCGAGCATCATGCCTGCGATTCCGGCTACCGCTCCGGCGAGCAGCCAGAGTGCGACCATCACGCGGCCGGGTCGAATGCCCGAGACACGCGCAAGATCGCGGTTGTCCGCCACTGCACGCATTTGGCGGCCGATCGGCGTGAGATAGAGCAGCGCGAAGACCACCGCGAGCGACGCAAGGGCCACAGCAGCAATTTGCAGGTCGAGAGGCGCGACCCGGACACTACCGAACACAAAGGGACGCGATAACGGCACCTGGAAGACCTGCTGGCTGTGCCCGAAAATCACCGCGAGCGCCGCCCTGAGGACGAAGGCAACCCCGATCGAGGCGACGAGGAGCGCCACAACAGGCCGTTCCGCTAGCCTGCGGAAAACGGCGAAATAGGCGAGAAGCGATACCAGTGCCGCAGCCACAAGAGCTCCGGCGCCGCCCAGCACGATTGATCCTGTGACCGTGTGGGTCGATAGCGCCGCGTAGGCACCGAGGGTCATAGTGTCTCCCGTCGCGGCATTCGGAAACCGAGCAATCCCGAAGACGAGCGTGATCGATAGCGCCGCAAGGCCGATCACGAGACCCTGAACAAGACCGTTCACGATCAGTTGGGCGTAGAACATCGGATACCTGCAGACGTCATTGTTCTCTGGCACAGCCGGGCATCCGTCCGGCCCGGCTTACCCGGACCAGACGAATAGCATTAGAGTCTCACGACGTACCGGCGGTTCAGTTTGCCACCTTCAATAAAGAACACGCCGAAGTTCGGCGTGACGTCGCCGTGCTCATCGAAGTCGAGGACCGAAGAGGCACCTTCGAAATTGATCTTGCTGTTTTTGAGAGCGTCTCGCGCCTCAGCAAAGGTGTAGACCTGCTGCCCGGGCGGATTCGAGACCTCCCGAATCTTGGCGTTTATCGCCGCTGTGTCGGTCGCTTTCGCAGCTTCGATGGCAAGAGAGAGCACATGGACCATGTCCCAGGTCATAGCCGCATAGACATTGGACTGGCCCGGCTGCCCCGTCGCCCTCCGATAGGCCTCGTCATAGGCCTTGTAGGATGGGGCCTCCTCGTTAGAGATCGAGTCGACTGAGATTATGCCCTCGACGACGTCCGGACCTGTGGCCTTCACGAGGTCCGGACTCGCAGCCCAGCCCGGCATGACCCACTTCACCGGCTGACCGCTCTGATACCACTCGCGCAAGATAATGGTGCTATCGGCCAGGTAGGAGCCGGTGACGATCACATCGGGATTGGCAGCGAGGACCTTCTGCAGTTCGGACCGGTAGGTCGGCTGATTGGGCTCGTACACGACGCTAGCGACCACCTTATTTCCCTTCGCCTCCCAGGCCTTGCGGAACCCCTCCGTATTGCCGATTCCCGAAGCGTTGTTGAAGGCCATCGTGGCGGGGCGCTTAAAGCCCTCTTTGGCGCAGATTTCCGCGAATGCACGACCGAACCGCTCGTTCGTGGCCTGGAACCGGTAGGAAAGCCCTTTCGCGTTCGCCGGCGGGACCGAGAGCGCCGGCGCCCCCGATGTATTCATCAGGATGATGTTGGCCTCGTTGGTGAGCGGGATCACCGCCAGCGATACTCCCGACGACCAGGTCCCGAGAACGGCCTGGACCTTGTTGACATCGATGAGCTTCTTTGCCGCGAGCACTGCGGCCTGCGGGCTCGACTGGGTGTCTTCCGATACAACCTCGAGCTTGCGACCGGCTGCCCCACCCGCCCCATTCACCGCGTCAGCCGCCGCGACAATCATCTTCTGCATGCCGGAGCCGAAAGGGCTGCCAGCACCCGTTACGGGGCACAGTGCCCCTATGCGAAAGGTCCCTTGTCCCTGGGCGCGGACGATCGATGGGGCGCCCACGAGCGCCGTTGCAGCGCCGATCGTGCCCATGAACTCGCGACGAGTTGTTGTCATCTGATGCTCCTCAGAATCCGCTACTGGTTGAGCTCATTCTTAATGAGGTGGCCGTTCTTCATGATGAGCGGCATGTGACGACCTTGGCCGGTGAGGAGCGACAGGTCGCCTAGTGGATCACCGTCGACCACGATGAGGTCGGCGAAGGCGTTCGGCACAACGGCTCCAACCTGTCCCGTCATGCCGAGGAGTTCAGCGGCGTTCACGGTCGCGGCCCGGATAACCTCGATCGGCGGCAACACCCGGCTGCGGATGACGAACTCCTCGGACTGATGCCGGTGCATCTCGCCGAGCAGGTCGGAACCGTATGCCATGCTGACGCCAGCGCGCTGCATGATTTCAAGCGACTCCAGCCCACGAAGGCGAACGTCGTCGATCTTTGCGACTGAGGCTGAGGGAAGCCCGAGGGACTCCCCCTCGTGCTTCAACGCCTCGTAGGTGACGAGGGTCGGGCAGGCAATGGCGCCGCGATCCTTCATCAGAGCGGCAGTTGCGGGCTCGACAAGGTTGGCGTGCTCGACCGAGCGCACGCCCAAGCTGACGGCCCGTGCGATCGCCTCGTCGGTATAGAGATGGGCAGAAACGTAAGTCTGCGCATTGTGGGCTTCCTCGACGATGGCGCGAATCTCATCGGTCGAGAAACCGCGGAAGGCGATCGGGTCGGTTGGTGACGCGACGCCGCCGTTAGCCATGATCTTAATGAACTGCGCACCCTGCCGGATCTCGTCTCGTGCGGCGTGACGGCATGCGTCGACGCCATCGCAAATGCGCCCAAGCGCCCCAAGACGGCGTGTCTGGTAATCCGGGTTCCGGTTGTCATATCGACCGCGAAAGTCCGCGTGCCCTCCGGTCTGGGACAGAGCCTTGCCGCAGACGATCAGGCGTGGCCCTTCGATCAACTCCTGTTCGAGCGCCTCGACGAGCGTGTAGGTCGCGCCCCCGACGTCGCGCACAGTCGTGAAGCCGCGATTCAGCATTCCTTTCATGATCCGCGCGGCGTGAAAGGCCACGAGAGCATCGGGAAGGAGCGCATTGGCGCCAAGATCTGCCAGACTGGCGACCACATGAACATGGCAGTCGATCAGGCCGGGCATGAGGGTCTTACCCTTCAGATCAATCGTCCGGGCGCTGCCGTCCCGAATCGGCCGGTCGGAGATCTCCCGGATCATGCCGCCCTCGGTGCGTACGAACCGGTCGTGGTCGCCCTCGGCGCTGCGGCCGTCCAAGACACGCGCATTCTCGAAAACAACAGCCTGCGACACCTTCGATGCCTTTCCTGTCACCGGCCGGCGACTTTGCCGGGCCGCACTCTCGACCGGTTCTGTTGCGAGAAACCGGCTAGGATGCCCTTCCAAAAGTCCGCGATCCGTCTGTAATAGAGCGGGTCATCTCGTAGGATGGTTTGGAGCCCCATACCGCGCAGCAAGCAAAGCGAAGCATTGAAGGCGGTCTCTATCTGGGCATCATCCAATCCAGTGTCCTTGAAGAACTCGCGCCAAATGCTGTCGAGCGCCGCGTGGAAGTCCCGCACGACTGGAACGAGCCTCTCCTTCAGAAACGGACTGTGGCGCGCCTCGGTCACGTATTCGAGTGTCACCAGGAACAGAGGCCCGGAGAACATGTCCCAGAGCTTGTCGATGAACTCCGAGAGGGTCATCGAGCCTGCTCGAACTCGCTTCGCCAGGGCGCGAATGTCTTCGATCGTCGAGCGGAGAAGATGCTCCACCGCTTGAACCACAAGATCGTGCTTGCTTGCGAAGTGGTGGTTGAGGGCCCCCCGTGTAACGCCCGCCCGCTCGGCGATATCGGCGGCCGTGGCGCGGGCGTAGCCCCGGTGGATGAGCAACTCCAGCGTGGCCGTGATAAGACGGGCTCGGGTCTCGGCCCTACGCTGCTCCTGGGTCTTGCGCCGCTTTTGCACAACAGAGACCATACAATCTCTATGGACCAGCGAGAACAAACAAGCAAGCATGAATGTTTTTGCTACGCTTCATTTGCACTTCCGCCCAGAGACTGGCCGACTAGTGTTCCAGTGGGTAGATCCTGAAGGTCAGCGGAGCTGAGCGCCATGGATGTTGTTTGCATCGGAGGAGAGAATTTCGCCGTGCGAGTCGATGGACCCGACGACGCGCCGGCACTCTTCCTGTCGAACTCACTCAGTTCCGACATGACGATGTGGGATGATCAGGTGCCTCTATGGTCTAGGCACTTTCGGGTGATCCGATATGATCAGCGCGGGCACGGCCGAAGCGTTGTCTCACCGAAACCCTATTCCATGGATCAGCTTGGCCGAGACGCTGTCTCGATCATGGACCAACTCGGAATTGCGAAGGTGCATTGGTGCGGGTTGTCGCTGGGCGGGATGGTCGGCATGTGGGTTTTGACCCACGCGCGAGAACGCGTTGGCAAAGCGGTTCTGGCCAACACCGCGGCCTATATGGGACCACGCGAATTGTGGGATGGTCGGATCGCCACGGCAGAGAGCGGCGGCATGGAAGCTCTCGTCGAATCGACAGTCGCGCGGTGGTTTCCCGAGCACTTCCGGGAGTCCGCCCCAACCGTGATGGAGCGCATGCGGGCTATGATCCTTCGCACCCCTGTCGAGGGATATCAAGGTTGCTGCGCGGCGATCCGCGACATGGACCAGCGAGAGACGATCAAGAGCATCGACAACCCGGTCCTCGTCGTCATCGGCTCACGCGACCCTGCCACGACGCCGGCCGATGGGCAGTTGATCGCGCGCGCAATCAGGAATGCGGAAACGGTCAGGCTCGACGCAGCTCACATATCGAATATCGAGCAGCCCGAGGCGTTCGCTTCCGCCGTCATCAATTTCCTTGCTTG
>DATADF010000143.1:0-11608 GCA_036258695.1 Actinomycetota bacterium | reverse complement strand
CTTCGGCCATCAGTGCGCTGCTCACCTGCGGTCCGGTCTTCGAGAACGGCCTCAGATTCAGATAGACCATGTTCGTCTGCACGGCGTCGAGATCGACCGCGTTGGGGTGAAGCTCCGCCAACCCGTATGCGAGGGTCCGCGCGTTCGCATGGTCCTCTGCCAATCGTTCCACCCCCGTTTCGAGGGCGACGCGGGCGGCGGCTGCGATGACACCAACTTGGCGCATGCCCCCACCGAGGCGTTTGCGGAGCCGGTGTGCTTCCTCGATGATCTCGCGTGTCGAACAGACCATCGAACCAATCGGCGCACCCAAACCCTTCGAGAAGCAGAACGTGATGGTGTCTGCGCACGCCGCCCATTCGGCGACAGGTGTTCCTGTGGCCACCTGAGCGTTGAAGATTCTGGCGCCGTCCAGGTGTACTGCCGCACCGCGCGCTCGCGCCAACATGGCGATCGTCTGCGCTTCCTCGAGGGGGAAGACCCGTCCCCCGGCGGCGTTATGAGTGTTCTCGAGGGCCACGACGGCCGATCGCGACGAGTGATCGTCTCCCGGCCGCAGAGCTTCACCTACCTGCTGCGCGGTGATGACCCCGTTGCTGCTCGGAAGTGGGCGCGCCACTAAGCCGAGGTGGGCCGCAAGCGACCCGCCTTCGTAATGAAGAAAGTGGGCATTGCGATCACAGAGAACCTCATCGCCGGGGCGACTGAGAGCACCCAACGAGACCTGGTTTCCCATGGATCCAGTCGGGACGAAGAGCCCGGCCTCCTTGCCAAGAAGGTCGGCAGCGTATTCCTGCAGCGAGTTGACGGTGGGATCGTCACCGAAGACGTCGTCCCCGACTTCCGCGTCGGCCATCGCCTTACGCATCTCAGGCGTGGGGCGCGTGACGGTATCGGACCGCAGGTCTATGAGATGCGACATAGAGCCGACGATAAAGCCCCTTTAGGGATCGTCGGGCCGGGGAGGACGTCGGAGCCAGGGACAGCCGGGAGGGTCGGGTTCCCGCTCTCGGTCATACAAAGCGCACGGAGCAATCGAGGCAGTCTTGACGGCGTTCCAACGGCCGGGGAGAACAGGCCCATCACAGCTGGGCAGAATCAAGGGATCACTTGTTACGCCCCGTGGCGCCACGTTGTTGAGCCAACAGTTGCCCGTCCCCTCTTCGTCCCACCAAAAGTCCATCCCGTTAGGAATGCTCCTGCCTTCCGGCGTGACGCCCATCCAGTTATTGACGAAACGATTGAAGTGCGACGTATCGAACTGTTTCTCGGGCTCTTCGTCTCCGCGGAGATAAGCGGGCACCCAGAAGAGCATCACGCCGGTACGCCAATTGTCGAAGATGTAGTTGCGACTGAGGACGTTCGAGTTTCCACCCGCGATCACCATGCCGACCCCGACCGGCGACGGGAATGTTGGACAGACGACCCCTTTCTCGATCCCCCGACGGTGCGGTGGCTTTTGACAGGTTCCGTCTCGGGCGTACCGGTAGTAGTCCTTGTTGTTGTTGAAAATGTAGTTGTTAACGAACCTTCCGGAGTCCTGTGGGTCGCCAGGATGGTCGGTGGCAAGACTGTCGACCACGATGCCAGTCGTATTTTTGTAGAACCAGTTGTCGTGCACGTACACCGAGTTTCCCGCGGTACCCGAGAATCCCAGAGCATTGTGATGTGACCGGCAGTACTGAACCTCTATCGAGGTTCGCGATCCGTGCAGTTCGGCAGCCGATCCGGGATAGAGGCCGCCATCGCCGTTCACGTACGCCTCGCAGTGCGTATACAGACCGTGGTCCGAGGTGTAGGTCAGAAAGCCGTACTCGTCGTTCCAGCGACCGATCATCCGATCGATGACGAACCCGTCGGTCTGGATGATGTAGACCGCGTTGAACTCGGAGCGCTGAACGGTGAAGTTCCGGAGATAGACCCCATCTGCGCGGTCGGCACGAAGGCCGTTCAACCTTTTGAAGTTGTTATCCAAGATGACATCGAGCGGCTTCGCGCCGGTGCCTTCTATCTGAAGGTCGCAGAGCGGCCCATCGCAGGCGATGTCTCGATCGGGGCCATCTCCGAAGATCGCTACCAAGTTCTCGAGGTGAGGACACGCGCGCTGCTGTTCGTACGTCAGCGGTCGGCGGTCCTTGAGCGCTTTGCAGGATTCGCTTAGCTTGGCGAGACTGGGTTCCTCTCTGTAGATGCCCGGCTGGATGAGGATGCGCGTCCCTGCCTGCTTCACCGCATCGACAGCGGCCTGGATGTGTTGGAACCCACGATCTCTACATTCCGAGTAGAGGCGCTCGTTGTAGGCGCGCAACTTGGGTGGGAGCTTTGCGATGCGCTGCGGAGTGTCCGGCTTGCACACGACGAGGTACGGACCAGTGGTGCGGTACTTCGGTACATGGCCCTCGCCCGATGGGAAGCCTGCAGCTCGCTCGGCGTGAGCGCCGACGTTGGGAGTGATCAGAACAACGGCCAACAGGGCCGCGAGCCCCGCCCTCTTAATCACGCGGCAAGCGTATCGAGTGACATTGGGGGACTCATTCAGCATCGGCGGCGCAAATACCTGCCGGGAGGCCGAGGATCCTCACCCGAAAAAGACCTCCGCGGTCTCGTAGAGCTCCGGGTCGAGCGTCTTGAGCTCCCCTACTCCCTCGCTGAGACTCGCTCTCAGGATCTTGGTCCCGCGTAGCGCCACCATCTTTCCGTAGTCACCCTCACTGACGGCGTCGATCGCCTCGATGCCGAAACGTGTTGCCAGCACTCGATCGAATGCCGTCGGGGTTCCGCCTCTCTGGATGTGACCGAGGATCGTTACGCGAGTCTCGAAACCCGTGCGCTGTTCGATCTCGTGCTCCAGCGCGACGCCGATACCACCCAGACGGACGTGCCCGAATGCATCTTTCTCCTCGGTCTGGAGAGACTCGGCACCCTCTTGTGGTTTGGCCCCCTCGGCCACAACGACGATTGAAAACGAGTGACCCTTCTGGTGGCGATGACGTATGTGCTCGCAGACCTGTTCGATGTCGAAAGGACGCTCGGGCACCAGGATCGCGTCGGCGCCGCCGGCAATACCCGAGTAGGTCGCTATCCACCCTGCATGCCGGCCCATCACCTCCAGCACGATGACGCGGTTGTGCGACTCGGCCGTCGTGTGCAACCGGTCGATCGCGTCGGTGCAGATCTGGACCGCGGTATTGAAACCAAAAGTGAAATCCGTGGCGTTCAGATCGTTGTCGATCGTCTTGGGCACGCCGACAACGTTCACGCCCTCGCTGGTCAGCTTGTCGGCAACTCCAAGAGTGTCCTCCCCACCGACGGCAATCAGCGCTTCGATGCGTTCGGACTCCAAACTCTCCTTCACACGCTCGACGCCACGCTCTTCTTTGAACGGATTCGTTCGCGACGAGCCCAGGATCGTTCCGCCGCGATGGAGGATTCCCGAAGTGTTGTCGGGGGTGAGGTAAGCGACGCGATTCTCCAGAACCCCGCGCCATCCATCCTTGTAGCCGACGATCGCGTGCCCGTAGTGATTGACGCCCTTTCGCACGACCGCCCGTATCACGGCGTTCAGCCCCGGACAGTCTCCGCCCCCCGTCAGGATGCCGATTCGAGCCATCGCTCCTCCTACCTTTTTGGAAGCTTCCGCGGTATCTTCCTTCGGTTAGCCGACGCGCTCAATTGCCCGGCCGCCTCAATCGGGGTCCTCTGGTGCCGAAAACAAAGAGATGAGTCGTAAACGACCGATCATCCGGCAGATCGCAGCCGCAGCCGTCCTGGCCGCGGCCGTCGGCGCGACCGCGATCAGACCGGCGGTTGCCACTGATTTGGAAACGGTTCGCAATCGCGCCCAAGCCCTTGCCGACGAAGTGAGTGGGCTGGAGCACGAGCGCGCTTCGCTAGTTCGCAAGCGTGGCCAACTCCGCCGCGAGATCGCGGAGACCAGCCACGAGATAGCCGTGCTGGAGTTGCAGATTGACTCGACGGAGCGGAGGTTTGCGGCGGCGCTCGATGAGTACGTCGCGCGTGCTCGCGAGCTTTACAAGGCAGGGCCGAGCGATCGGGTCGCCATGCTGCTGTCTGCGCGGACTTTCGACGAGATGTTCCTGTTGCTCAAAGCGACCAGCAGAACGAGCCGCGATGCCACAGAAAGTCTCGAGGGATTGCTCGCCGCCAAGGAATCTGCGGAACGAGCGCAGGCACAGATCGATACCCGCAAACAGCGCCTGCTCAGCGCGCATGCAGAGATCGACCAGACGACCGTTGCGATCGAATCGACGATCTCGCAGAGACGCGCGAAGTTGAACGCCCTGACAAACGAGATCGAGAAATTGGAGGAACAGGCCCGGCGCGAGGCCGCGATGGCCGCGCTGGCGGCGGCACAAGGAGCGTCCAATCCGGTGCACCCCGGACGCGCCTTGCTCGACCTTCTGCGACCAACCGGGCCGGCGGATGGGATCCCGAAACAATTTGTAGGAACCGGTGTGGCGTTCGAAGGGGTCGCGTCGTGGTACGGACCGGGATTCGAAGGCAACTCGACGGCGTCGGGTGATGTATTCGATCCATCCCTTTACACCGCGGCGAGCAAGGAACTGCCCCTCGGATCGTGGCTCTACGTAACCCACCAGGGTCAGGGCGTGGTCGTCTACGTAAACGACCGCGGACCTTACGTGGAAGGCCGCATCCTGGATCTGAGCCAAGCGGCCGCCGCCGCGATCGGGATCACGGGCCTCGGGTGGATCGAGGCCGAGATCCTGATCAAGAAGTAGCTCCGAACTCCTTTCGGAGAGTCACGACCGTCCCGGCCGGTCCCCTACGTATCTCCAGGTGGTCCATGAGGTCGTCCATCAACGCGATCCCCATGCCCTGAAGCGAGTCCTCGCTCGCAACGCGGGAGTCGCCGGCGGCCGGATGCACCGCGCGCGATCGACGCGCGCTCGAGAAGTCTCGGACCCAGAACGTCGCACTCGAGTCACGGATGTCCCAGACAATCTCCGGTGCGGGCTCCTCTCCATCGCAGTCCCGACCGTGAACCAGTGCATTGGTGCATGCCTCGGTCACCGCGATAAGGCAATCGAATACCTGGGCGGGGTCGATGCCTGCATTGGCGAGTTCGGATCGAATAGACCTGCGAATCGTCGAGAGGCTAGCTTTGTCGCCGATTTGATGCCGTTGAAGGATTTCGTTCATGCAGCACAGGAGGTTACCGCTTGTCGGAACTCGTCATGGCCATCGACGCGGGCACGACGGGCATCACCGTGCTCGTTGTCGACTCGGAGAGCAACATAAGAGGACGTGCCTACTCGGAATTCGCGCAGCACTACCCCCGGCCAGGTTGGGTCGAGCACGATCCGGAGGAGATCTGGAAAACAACGTGTTCCGTGGTCACGGGTGCGCTTCGAGATGCCGGGGTTGAAGCGGCAGATCTCGCTGCCATCGGAATCACCAACCAAAGGGAGACTGCAGTTGTTTGGGAGCGCGCGTCCGGCACTCCGATAGCACCCGCGATCGTGTGGCAGTGCCGACGGTCCGCAGCAATCTGTGAACGCTTACGGGTTCAGGGACTCGAAGACGAGCTGCGTCATCGCACCGGCCTCGTCCTTGATCCTTACTTCTCAGCGACGAAGATCATCTGGTATCTCGAAGAGCTCGACGGGGTTCGGTCCCAAGCAGAACGCGGAGAACTCGCGTTCGGAACGATCGATACGTGGCTCGTGTGGAAGCTGACCGGTGGCAGGACTCACGCCACGGAGCCGTCGAATGCATCGCGCACGATGCTTTACTCGCTGGACTCTGCGGATTGGGACGACTGGGTTCTCGAGGAACTTTCAATCCCAAGCTCACTCCTGCCAGAGGTGCGGCCGTCGTCGGGCAGATTCGCCGAGACCTCGACCCCCGACGTCTTTGACGGGACAGCCGTGCCGATCTCTGGGATCGCGGGCGACCAACAAGCCGCACTCTTCGGCCAGGCGTGCTTCAACGAGGGCATGGCCAAGAACACCTATGGCACGGGTTCCTTCGTGCTGATGAACACCGGGCGGATCCCGGCACGGTCGCGCCATGGGCTGCTCACGACGGCGGCCTGGGACCTCGGCGCGGGCGTGGACTACGCGCTCGAAGGCAGCATCTTCATCACCGGGGCCGCCGTCCAATGGATGCGCGATGGCCTCGGCTTGATCGCTGCATCCGCAGACACCGAGCCGCTGGCCGCCAGCGTTGAGGACTCCGGGGGCACGTATTTCGTCCCGGCATTGGTCGGTCTCGGCGCGCCGCACTGGGATCCGTACGCCCGCGGCGCGTGGTTGGGCATCACCCGGGGGACGACGAAGGCCCATCTCGCTCGCGCCATCATCGACGCCATGACGTTCCAGACCCGCGATGTCGTCGAGGCGATGACCGCGGATTCTGGCGTTCAGCTCGGGGAGTTGCGCGTCGACGGCGGCGCGAGCGCGATGGATTTGTTGTGCCAGACCCAAGCCGATCTGCTCGGTGTCACGGTTCGGCGCCCCGCGAATCTTGAGACGACCGCTCTCGGCGCGGCATATCTCGCGGGACTGGGAGAGGGCGTGTGGAGTTCCACCGGAGAGCTATCGCAAGCGTGGCGCGCGGCCGCGGAGTTTGAACCCCAGCGAAGCAGCGAGGAAACCGAAAGCGCCTATCGCGGTTGGAAGAAGGCCGTGGAGCGCGCCCGGTCGTGGGTGGATCCTGAGTAGTAGGGAGCACGCAGCCTCTTTAGCGCTGACATAGTTAGCCGGCCAGGATCTCCTCGGAGAGCACTATGTCGTCCTCTATCGGAGGACGAGCCGACTCGGGCAGGACCTCGGTAGCGGTGCGCGACGCGTATTCGTCCACGTACTGCTGATTCGAGAGCTGCATGATCTCGTACATGATCTCGTCGGTTACGGACCGCAGCACGATGCGGTCGCTCTGCTTGTCGTGATAGCGAGCGAAGTCCATGGGCGCGCCGAACTTGACGTGTACGTCGATGCGTCCCTCCTCATCCCGAAAACGCGGGAACTTCGCCGCCTTGGGCATGACGTCTTCGGTCCCGACTAGTCCGCAGGGGATCACGGGGACGCCCGCAGCCAATGCGAGCCGCGCAACACCAGTTCGTCCACGGTAGAGCCGCCCATCGGGAGAACGCGTTCCCTCGGGATAGATCCCCAAGAGGTTGCCCGCGCGCAGTACCTCGAGGCCCGTCGTCAGGGCGCGCTGCGCTTGCTCCTTGTCGTCGCGTTCGACCGGGATCTGGCCGACCATTCGGAAGAACCAGGCGGTCTTCCAGTTCTTGAAGTAGTCAGCCTTGGCCAGATAGGTCAGCTTGCGACGCCTGACCACCAGCGGGATGAAGAAGGAATCCAGGAAAGAAAGGTGATTCGCGGCGATGATCGCCGCTCCTTTACGAGGGATGTTTCGCAGTCCGTCGACTTGGAGGTGGTAGAGACCGCGCAGTATCGGCTTGAGGATCGCCTTGATGACCCAGTAAGCCATGTGGCAGCTGCCCCCTCTCCCTCGAATCCCCTCCCAACCATGTTGGACAATGTCCGATCAGTCAAATCACAAGTGCGTGGCTAGGAGATCAAGCTTCAGCCCGGGAAAGTGGAGAGAAAGGCAAGGCTTCGTGAAAACGGCAAAAGTCCTGGAAGGGGCCGAGGAGTTCTCGCTCGGCGAGGGGCCGGTGGGCGCGTTGATCATCCACGGCTTCACCTCCAGCCCCCAGGTGGTTCGACCGATAGGTGCATATCTCGCCGAGAGGGGGATCCACGCGGTAGCTCCGCGGCTGCCGGGCCACGGCACAACCTGGCAGGACCTCGGTACCTGCAATGAGAGGCAATGGGTCGAGGCCGTCGATTCGGCTTTCGAGGAGCTCGCCGCTACGAAAGAAGAGGTCTTCATCGTCGGCTTCTCGTTCGGAGCCGCTCTCGGCATCGATCTGGCGGCCCGCAAGCAGGAACGCGTCGCCGGCCTGGCGACGCTGGCCTCTTTTTTGGGGACCAAGGATCCGCGACGCTTTCTCGCGCCGGTGATGTCCCGGGTTCTGAAGTCAATTCCCGGCGTCGGCAACGACACGGCCGACCCCGAGGGCGACCGCGAGATCGTCTACGACCGCGTCCCAACCGCAGCCGTTCAGTGCATGCTGCGGTTCACGAAGCGGGCCCGTCGGGCACTCCCACAGATCAACTGCCCCCTACTGGTGATTCACGGCCGGAACGACCACACGGCGCCTCCCCTGTGGGCACAGGTCATCCACGACACCGCGTCGTCCGAGAAGAAGGACCTCGTCTGGCTGGAGCGGTCGTTCCACGTCTTGCCGTTCGACTATGACCGCGAGGAGCTGCTGAGCCGCACTTTCGACTTCATAAAAGAGCACAGCGTTGCCCTCTGAATCCGTCAGCCTGAGCGGGCACATCATCGACTCGGGTGCTCTCACGAAAATCCTCGACGAGATCATCCAGCTCGGCGCCACATACGAGTTATCGGGCCTGGACATCGGCACGCGCCATGAAGACACGTCGTCGGCGCGCATAACAATCACCGCGGAATCCGATGGCCAGCTGATGAAGGTGATCGAGCGCCTGCGGCAGCACGGTGCCAACCCCGACACCGTCGAGGACGCGCAGCTCGCCACCGCGGATAAAGACGGGGCCTTGCCCGAAGGGTTCTACTCCAGCACGAACCTCGAAACCGAGGTGCGCGTCGACGGTCGGTGGCTTCGAGTGGTCCATCCGGAGATGGACTGTGGCGTGGTGGTCGAGGACGGCGAGGCCCGGACGATCGCGATGGCAGAGGTCAAGAAAGGCATGCGGATAGTGATGCGGGGGCTCGGAATCCGCGTCATACCCCTTCAAGCTCCGCGCGGCACCGAGAAGCAAGCCTTCGAGTTCATGTCCTCCGACGTCTCGAGCGAGAAACCCAAAGCATTACTGGTCGACCAGGTGGCCGCACAGATGCGCAACGTCAAGGAGTCGGGTCGGCGCATCCTGTGGGTGGCCGGCCCCGCTCTCGTCCATACGGGCGCAGCGCCCGACCTTTGCGCGCTCATCCGAGCCGGTTACGTGAACGCGTTCTTCTCCGGAAACGGCGTTGCAGCACATGACATAGAGGCGAACATCTTCGGAACGTCCCTCGGGGTCTACTTGAACGAAGGAACTGCCGCCGAGCACGGGCACGAGCACCACATTCGCGCGATCAACGAGGTACGCAGACACGGCTCCTTTGCCGCGGCGATCGACGCAGGGCTTTTCTCGGATGGGATCGTGTGGCACCTCGTGAAACACGGGTGCGACTATCTATTCGGCGGAAGCGTGCGCGACGACGGTCCTCTGCCCGAGGTGGAAAACGATATGCCCTCGGTCCAGAGACGACTACGGGAGATCATCTGGGGGCAGAGGCCCGACGGATCGGGCGGCGACGACCTCGTTGGCTACTGCATCGTGGTCGGGAGCATGCTGCACGGAATCGCGACCGGTAACTGCCTGCCGGCGTCGGTGCCATTGGTGTGTGTGGACATCAATCCCGCGACCGTCACGAAGCTGATGGACCGCGGCTCGTGGCAGTCGACCGGGATCATCACGGATGTCGGGCTCTTCGTCCGCGAGCTGGCCCTGCGCCTCGCTCCGGAGGAAGTCAGAGAGCCGTCGGATGAAGCCGCGCAGCGGAGGGCCGGAGCTCACACACGGCGCTGAGAATCCCTAAATCAGTAAATAGCTGGCCTGTTGGGCGCTTGATCTCTATATTGCCTCTAGCCGCTTGAGCCTCAGGCGGCCACGTTTCCTCGAACAAGGAGGCCAGGCTGGTGGATATGACTCGGCTGAGCAGGGGCGAGCAGATCGTCGGTGGCGCAGGGATCGTCCTCCTGCTGCTGTCGTTCTTTCCGCTGTGGGCCAAGTACGAGATCGGCGATCTAGGCCTTGGCATCGACACCGGCGCTCAGAGAGGCAACGCGTGGTCGGCCGCCTTCAATATCGTGCCGAAGCTCGCCCTCATCTTGGTACTCGTTGCTGTGGCCATCGTGATTATCCGGCTGGTCGCGACCGACGTAAGGCTGCCGGTGCCTGCGGGTCAGCTCTATCTGGGACTCTCGGGTGCCGCAACTGCGCTGTTGCTCATCGCTCTTCTTATGGGCCCACAGGGAGCTGGGCTGAGTGGCTTTGGCTTTGAAGTGAGCCGCGGTCCTGTCCTCCTGATCGCATGGGTGCTCGGCGCTGCAATGGCATACGGCGGTTACATGCATTGGAAAGAAGAGCAGGCCGGCGGCGCGCCGGGAGCGGGGCCGGGTTACGGGGTAGGGCCGACGCCTCCAACCGGCGGACCGACTCCACCGCCACCCCCGCCGGCTTCCTAATCCGAAGCGGTAACTCCGGCTACGTCCCGGGCGCGGCCCGGTCCATGACGTCGCGCAAGAACTCGGGCAGGGTGGCCACGCGGTCCTTGACGAAATAGGCATCGGCCCAGTCCGGCGCACGGTCGAGGTGGCCGCTGAAGGCAACGATGCGGCTTCCGGGGGTCTGCTCGCGCAAGAGATCGGCGACCTGACGGCCGTTCAGAAACGGCATCATGTAGTCGAGCAACACGAGATCTGGCTCGAGCTGCCGCGCGAGGAACAGACCCTCCGCCCCCTCGCCCGTTTCGCCAACAATGTCGAAGTCGTCGGAGCTCTGCAGCAGGGCGCGCACTGCCACGCGGGCGTCGTCGTCGTCGTCGATTATGAGGACCCCAATACGGCGGCCGCCTTCGGTCACGAGGGGATACTACGCGGCACAGGCAGTCGACGGCCGAGATCGGCTATTTGATGTAGAAGCCTCCCCGCATCCACGCGTGGAGCTGGCAGTAGTACGTGTAATAGCCCTTCTTCATCTCACTCGTGTCGAGCTCCCACATCGGCTCGTCGTGAGCCGATACATAGGTCTCTTGCCACATCCATCCCATCGCGCCCGAGTGGAAGCGCCCGTCATGGAACGGGTAGTTCGCCATATATGGGCCGTTACAAGGAGCCCGACAAGAGGTCACGCTGTGGCGCACCAAGGCCTCGGCGAAGTCTTCGTTCACGAATCGGAGCACGTCGCCCTGTTTCACTACGGGGGGGCCGAGCGGCGATCCGGAGAACCCGAGGTTGCCCGGTAGATATTGAAAGCCCGCGATATGCACCAGGTTCGTCTCCGCGCCCGGCTCTGGCTTGGGAGCGCGCTCATCGCAGCGTTCGCAAGTCGCCATGGCGTGGTCCTCGGGCCATTCTTGGTTCGGAATGGTCCAGGTGATCTCCGCATCGGTGGCGTTCGGCTGATCTATCAATTCAGCCGCGCAGCGTTTGGCAGCGGACGACTCCGCGCGATCGATGTACATACCGAAGTAACTCATGGCGTCGGGGTAGGCGAAGTTGGTCGTGTCGTAGACGCCATTGAGCGCAAGCCGGTCGCCCGCGCTGACATGGACCCGCCAACCTGGCTGGGACAGTCCCATCTGAAATTCCTCGGAGGGAAACACACCACCGCGGGTGATGTTGCGGCTGCGTATAAGTGTGACGCCCGGATAGGCATCGCCGTCTTCGGGACAGGGGTCATCCTTACTGCCCAGGTTCGAGAGGACGACTTCGCGCGCGCCGGGGTGCGAGTGGCCC
>DATADF010000142.1:0-6490 GCA_036258695.1 Actinomycetota bacterium | reverse complement strand
CCGAACGTCGCGCCGGGGACGACGCTTCTCTTCGCACACGGATTCAACATTCACTTCGGCCAGATCAGACCTCCCGAGGAGTCCGACGTGGTCATGGTGGCACCCAAGGCCCCTGGCCCTCTGCTGCGCCGCACTTACGAGCAGGGCAGCGGCACTCCTGCGCTGCTCGCGGTGCACCGGGACGCCACGGGCGGCGCGCGGGACTCCGCCCTTGCCTACGCGCAGGGCTTGGGTTGCACGCGCGCCGGCGTGATCGAAACGACCTTCGCGGAAGAGACCGAGACGGACCTCTTCGGCGAGCAGGCCGTCCTCTGCGGCGGCATCTCTCGGCTCATCCAGTCGGGGTTTCAGACGCTTGTGGAGGCCGGTTACCAACCCGAGATTGCTTACTTCGAGTGCATGCACGAGATGAAATTGATCGTCGATCTTCTGTACGAAGGCGGATTCGCGGGCATGCGGGATGCCGTCTCCGACACCGCTGAGTACGGCGACCTAACTCGCGGCCGAAAGGTGATCGGGCCCGAGGTCGAGGCGGCGATGCGAAACGTCCTCGAGGACGTTCGCAGCGGTACCTTCGCGCGGGAGTGGGTCCTCGAGAACAAGGCCGGGACGCCGGTGCTCGACGCCGAGCGTCGCCGTCAAGCGGAGCTTCCGATCGAACGGGTGGGCGTGGAACTGAGGGGAATGATGTCGTGGCTGAAGAGTTAGCTAACACGCCCTAACGTGCTGAAGCCGCCCGAGCGGGCGGCTTCAGCGGGCGGGATCTGGTGTTACTTAGACGACTTCGCGTTCGCGGTCCCGGATCACGGTGGTGTGACTGTCACCGCGGTTCCACGGCGAGAAGCTGCTCCAGAAGAGCAGCGATAGAAGAAGTCCGATTGCTCCCACTATCAACAGGATGATCCCGATCGTGTCGATGTTGGCGATGCCACTCGAGTCGCTGTCGACATTCAGACCCCACGCAAGAATGGCACCCGCCGCCATCAGAAAGATGCTCACTCCAATGCCCATAATCAGCCTCCTCACGTCCTGATTCGCAACACGCGCGGACGTGGCGATGACTTACCCGAATTCGCGCCGCTGAAACGCGGCTACGGCGAGTAGCCGCCGCTGGCAACACCGTCCTGAAGGTACGCGCGCGCCGCGGAACGACCGGGGGCGCCGCAGACGCCACCGCCGGGATGCGCGCCCGAACCGCAGAGGTACAGACCGGGAAGCGGAGTGCGGTGCCGGTGCCACCCCGTCGCCGGGCGGCGATCGAATAACCACTCGGGCAACAGCTCACCGTGAAAGATGTTTCCGCCCGTGAGGCCGAAACGTTCTTCGAGATCGGGAGGGCCGAGCACCAGACGATGCTCGATCAAAGACGAGAGGCCCGGCGCGTAGCGTTCCAGCGTCGCGATCACACGATCGCCGATCTCTTCGCGGCGTGTGGTCCAGTGGCCGTCGGCCAGTTGATAGGGCGCGTACTGCGCAAAGATCGAAAGCGTGTGCTTGCCGGGCGGCGCAAGCTCGGGCTCCGATGCCGTCTGGATCCACGCTTCGCAGAACATCGCCTCGGCAGCGCGTCCCTCCGCCGCGGCACGCGCACCCTCCTCCAAGTAGTCGATAGAGGGAGAGACCGTGATCGTGGCCGTGTGCTCCGGGCCCGGCGAGGTCCCGTTCATGTCGGTAAAGCGCGGCAATCCCGATAGCGCGCAGTTCACCTTGACGACCGTTCCATCCGTCGGGATTAGCTGGACGTCCTCGACGAACTCGGGAGGAAGGGCGCCGCGCTCGACAAGCGCGACGGTTCGCTTTGGATCGGCATTGGAGAAAACTGCGGGAGCCGCAAACTCCTCCCCCGTTTCGAGGGCGACCCCCTTTACCTTTCTCTTGCCGGCAAGCGACACGGCGGCGACTGCGGCGTTGAGCTTGATCTCGACACCGGCCGCACGCGCCACTCGCTCGAGCTCCTGGGTTATCGCCCCCATCCCGCCCCGTACGAGTCCCCATTCCCCCAACTCACCCGCCGCGGTGCCGAAGGCGTGATGCAGGTAGAGATAAGCGGTCCCGGGGGTTCGCGGGCCGGCAGCGGAGCCGATGATGCCTTGCGATGCCATGAGCCCCTGCAGCAGGTCGGACTCGAAGTACTCCTCGCAAAGCTCCGCGATCGACCCATCTACGGTGCGCTTGAACAATCGTTCGACTTCAGAGGCCCGAAAGGCACGCCGCACCTGTTTGCGCGTCGCCGGGAAAGTGAGCAACGGACGCAGTCGAGTCGCGGCTTCGGCGAACAGCGAGATGAACTCGGGATAGCGCTCAGCATCCCGAGGCGAAAGCTTGGCGATCTCGTCCTTGCGCTTGGCCGGATCCCGCCACAACATCAGCCCGCCGCCATCGTCGAGCGGAGCGAACACCATCGGGTCCTTCGGACGGACATCCAGCTTGAGACCGAGCTCGGACACGACCTCCGGAAGCAGAAGAGATAACGCGTAAGCGGCAGTAGAGACGCGAAAGCCGGGCCACAGCTCCTCGGTCACGCAGGCACCGCCGATGCGATCACTCCGCTCGAGCACGAGCACTTTCAAACCGGAGCGCGCGAGATAGGTAGAGCAGATCAGCCCGTTGTGCCCCGCCCCAATGACAATCGCGTCGTACTCAGCCATCGATCAGGCCGCCACGATGCGGACGAAGTCGGTGCTGCCTGCGCGCGGCTCCGGCCCTCCCGCAACCACGGCCACCAGTTCGCCCGAGTGCACGAGGTTCGCCCGACGAGCCACCGCGACCGCACGCTCGACGGCCTCGGTCGCAACTTTCCCCTCCGGGAGGAACGGGGCGACGAAAGGCACGACGCCCCAGATCAGTGCGAGCAACCCGGCGGTCTCCTCGCGATGAGCAAGCCCGAGGACGGGCATGCGCGGGCGGAAGGCGGCGACGCGGCGGGCGGTCGCCCCGCTGCGAGTCGGACACAGGATCGCTGAGACGTTCAAGTCCTCAGCAGCGTGGACGGCGGCCCTGGCGATGGCCCACGACACGGGATCGTCGTCGAGAGCGGGCGTGACCTCGACCTGCTGTGCTTCCAAGGTCTCGGCGGAGACCGCGATGTCCGCCATCGCCTTCACGGTCTCAACCGGGTACTCCCCCACCGCCGTCTCACCCGACAGCATCACGGCGTCGGTGCCGTCGATTACAGCATTGGCGACGTCCGATACCTCCGCGCGCGTAGGAAGCGGGGATTGAGTCATGGACTCCAGCATCTCCGTCGCAGTGATCACGGGCTTTCCCGCGCGGTTGCAGGTGCTGATGATCTCCTTCTGGAGCAGCGGCATGTTGCGCAGCGGCATCTGAATGCCGAGGTCGCCGCGCGCGACCATTACGGCGTCGGCCTCGCGCACGATCTCGGCCAGATTGTCGACAGCCGCCCGGGTCTCGATCTTTGCGACGAAAGACGGGATGTGCCTATGTGCGGCCGCGTACTTCCTCGCCCTCCGAATGTCGTCCGCGTCGCGCACGAATGACAAACCGACGAAATCCACCCCGAAGGAGCAGGCGAACTCCAGGGCGTCCCGATCGTCCTGCGTGAAGGCCTCGACCTTTCGCTCGGACCCCGGCACGTGCATACCTTTGCGCGACCGCAGGAGTCCACCACGCTTTACCTCCGTTACTACTTCCGAGCCGTGGGAGGACACGACGGTCACAACGATCGAACCGTCGCCGAAGAAGATCTCGTCACCGGGGCCGACGATTTTGGCCAGACCATCGACAGTGGTCGAGACGCGCTCGGCCGTTCCGGGCACATCTTCATGGGTGAGAAGTAGGCGATGCCCCTCCTCGATACTTACGACACCTTCTTCTATAGGGCCGGTGCGCATCTTGGGCCCGGGCAGGTCCGCCAGAATTCCAACCACGCGCCCGAGTTCCGCAGCGATCGCCCGGATCGAGGGCACGAGTTCGCGTTGCGTGTGCGTGAGTCCGTGAGCGAGGTTCAGCCGCGTGACGTCGACTCCTGCCCGCAGGACCTCGGTTAGGACTTCAGGCTCCTGAGTAGCGGGGCCGATCGTGGCCACGATCTTGGTGCGACGCGCGGCTGGCGAATTGGCCATGGTGGCCGAAACCTATGTGCCGGGGCTCGTAGCAGTCGAGTCCGGGGCGTCGGACGCGATCGGCGGCGCGAAGTAGGAGGCGGAGACCGCCCGGCCCCCCTCGACCACGAGCGTGGTCACCGACCCGGTCGCGCACGGCGTGAACGCAAGCCACGGGGGCACGCGCTGACCCGATAGAGCCAGGCGAGCGACGAGGACCGGCGTCTGATGGGACACGATTACGACTTCGCCTCCTCCGGCCGCTTCGACAGCGTCTTCTATAGCGGCCAGCATCCGCGCCCTTATCTCCGCGAAGCTCTCGCCCCACGAGGGCTTAAACGGATTGCGCAGGCTCCACCAGCGACGCGGAGAACCGAATATGCCGAGGGCGGTTCTCCCTACCCCTTCAAGCGTGGTGCCACTTTCAATCAAGCGCGGGTCCGTACCGACCTCGGCCCCATGTGGCTCGGCGATGATCGCAGCGGTCTCCTGCGCTCTTTCCAGCGGACTTGCAGTTACGAGTCCAACCTGCGCCTTTGCCAGGCGTTGTGCCGCGGCCGCCGCCTGGGCGCGACCTAGATCAGACAAACGAAACCCCGGCAGCCGTCCATAAAGAACCCCTTCGGGGTTATGGACCTGGCCGTGTCTCACGAGGTGGACCGTCGCGTCGAAGCTCACGGGCCCAGCGTATTGGTAGCGGCACGCAGCTAAGCTTGGGTCATGCCGGATGTCCTCTTATTTGGAGCAACCGGCTACACCGGAAAACTCACGGCCCACGCGCTGGCCAAGCGCAACGCCGATTTCGTGGTGGCCGGGCGGGATCCCAAAAAGCTGGAGGCGCTAGCCGCAGAAACCAAGGCCGCCGACCTGCGCGTCGCGGCCGTCGGTGACGTTCCGGCCCTCGTCCGTGCTCTCGAAGACGTAAAGGTAATGATCACCTGCGTCGGCCCCTTCTCCGAGCTGGGCACAACTGCGCTCGAAGCGGCTCTCGCCGCCAAGGTTCACTACATCGATTCCGCCGGCGAGGCCCAGTGGATCGCGCGGCTGATAAGAGAGAGCGACGCAGACGCACGCGCGGCGGGAATCGCAATCGCCCCCGCGATGGGGTTCGACGAGGTACCGGCCGATGTCGCGGCAACGCTCGCCACTGAGGGCATGAAGGAAGCTGAGCTTGTTCTCACGTACGCATTTCCGAGCCACGGGTCGAACGGAACGATTCGCACGATCCTCACGAACATCAGCGGACGTGAAGGCCAGTGGATCCAAAACGGTGAGCCGCGTCCGGCCAAGGCCGCCGAGGAGCAGCGCTGGGCGCCCATGCCTCCGCCGCTCGGGCCGAAACACTCTGTCGCCTTTGGTTTCGCCGAGAGCTACCTCGCCCCGCTGCACATTGATCTGGCGTCGCTGAAGACCTTCCTCACTGCGGACCGGATCTCTAGCCTCGCGATTAGGTGGGGATCGCCCGCGCTGAGGATCGCGTTGTCGCTGCCGGGCTCCAAGCACGCGATCGAAAAAATGTTTCCGACAGGGGGCGGGCCCGATGCGGCAACTCGAGCAAAGTCGCGATTCACCGTGCTGGCGGAGGCGCGCGCGGGACAGCAGTGGCGCAACGTGGCCGTGGTGGGAACGGATCCCTACGGACTGACCGGGGAGACCTTGGCCGCGGCAGCAATAAGGATGGCCGAGCCGGGGTACTCAACTTCCGGTGTCGTGGCCCCGGTTCAAGCGGTGGGACTCGACTACTTACAGAAGACACTCATCGATCTCGAAGTCTCCACGGAGACCTATACGTATAGCTAGACGGCCAATCGTCGCAAAGGAGAGCAATGGGTGCTCGACTCCAGTACGCGAAGGTGATCGATCGAGAGCTCTTCTTCAAGCAGGGAGCGAAGGTCCACCCCGGTCTCGAGAACGAGGTGCTGCTTCTCGACGACGATGGCAGAGCCGGGGCCTTCCTCGTCCTGCGCGCGTGGACCGAGGATCACGGCGCGCATACCGAACAATGGCGTATCGAAGCGCCCGGAGGATTGGTGGTCTACGAGAGTCTCCCGCGCGAGCTGCACATCGCGACCGATACGCACGTCGAGAAACTCGAAGATGAAGTCGCGGACCTGGATTTCGAGTTCGAGTCCGACGACTACAACGCGGTCTTCATGCTCGACGAGATCGAAGTAGCCCGGGTGCGCTTCTCTGTGCGGCCCGACGGCGACCGGGGCTAGGTCTCCTAATTCCTTCCTTGTAACCCCCGCCCAGGCCACGGCGTCCAACTCGACGCCGGGACGGAAGGACCGTCCCAGAGGAGGTGCAAGGTGTACGAGTTCGCAATCGTGGTTCTGCTCGGCATCGGCGTGTTCAAGGTCATCGACATGCTGAACGAGTACACGGATCTGTCGAAGATCCAGTCGTTACTCACGATCGCGCTGGGC
>DATADF010000141.1:0-2728 GCA_036258695.1 Actinomycetota bacterium | reverse complement strand
GAGAACTTCACCTGCATGTTCGGGAGTAAGGTCGGACAACGGCCTGTCCGACAGCGCGAGTGCTCGGCGGACCTGGCGCACGAGCGTCGCGGACGCGGTGCCGAGATTGCGACTCTCGTCGGGCACGCTGATGTAGCTGTCGGCGGCGATCTGCGGGTCGCACTCCTTGGTTTCCTCAGCTTCCTGGATTTTCTCTGGCCGAGTCGCGCAGTCGGCGAACGCGGTGAGGTTTCCGAGCACATTGAGCGTCATGAGGGCCGCAAATAGCCCGATAACGCTGTAAAGGAGTACCTGCAGGATGTCCATGAGCGTCTTTCCGGACGGCCGCCGCAGGGCGGTCGCGGGCAGGAAGGTCGCGCCGAGGATCCAGCGGAGTACCGAGGGCGTCTTGGTTTTGCCGCTGAGGCGAGGCGCCCAATAGACCTCGAAGATGTCCGCGCGCTGAACGCCTCGCGTCACCATGCGCCCAACGACGTTTTTGTGGGGACCCGCGCCCTCGACCGGAATCGGTATTGGGACGATCTCTCCTCTGGTCGCACCAATGTCGGCGGCGACGATTGCGTTAGCCAGCCCGTCCCGCATGAGATAGCGCTGCTGCTCACCAATGCCGTGCACAAAGATGATCGCCCGCTTTGCCACCGTGCCCCTTACCGGAGTCCTTACCTCACACAACCACTAGGTTCTCGGTGTGGCAAGAGGATGCCATCACGAGGGTCATCTAGCTCTTGCCCATACTCCATACAAAGAGGACACATTTCGAAAGGCTCACGCCGTCCACGGAGGGTGGGGTCATGACTTCCTTGGCAGATGCTTTTCCGTGGTAGCGGCCGGTTGCATCTTGTTGCTGCGAACGGCGATGCAGGCGATAGCCGATGCCGAAATTCCCTTGATCGTCCTCGGGGCCAACCCGCAATGTCTTCAAACGAAGTCGATCCCCGAGTTGGTGCCGCTCTCGGAAGTAGGGAATCAGGGTTTCGCGCTGATATGCGTCGTCGCGTTCTCGTTCGTCAGGGGAGACCGAGTACCACTCAAAATCCGGTTCACTCGCCCACATTGAATCAAGCCTCTCGGCGTCACCCTTGTTATAGGCATTGACGAAGTTCCTGACCAGCGCGGCGACGGACTGTCGGTCGCAGCTTCGAGCTGCGCTTGATGTGCTCTTGCTGGGTGACGCGAAGGCCCCGACCATTCCGATGGCGAGAACGACAGAAATAGCTTTCGTCACAGGCTCAAAGATTCGCCGGATGCGGTTGCCCCCCTGTGATTCACCACCCGGGGGCGGCCTTGCGAGGGGCCCGTCCGAAATGGGCGGTAGGGGAGGGGCCAGTGCTCGCCCCTCCCCACTCCGGCTCGCCTTAGTGGTTGGGCCAGCCCGCTGCGGCTGTTAGCCACAGGCTGGCGGAGACCGCCAGCAGCCACGCGCTCTGCCTCACCGTCAGGAGCCGCGTTCCTTTCTTCACTAGCTTCACCCCCTTTCCGCGCCGGTACCTATGAAACTCCAGGATTTATCCAGAGTTACACACGATAGTTATGCCCGGGCCGGGAAAGAAGGGGCCGGCGCAAAACAGCTCAAATCTGTAACCGACGGTTACTGTGGGAGTCACAACGAGCATGGGGTGGGACGTGGATCTGGGAACGCGCCTAAAGAAGCTTCGGACCGCCAAGGGCCTCAGTCAGCGGGAGCTGGCCGAGCCCCGGTACACGCCTGCCTACGTGAGCACGATCGAGGCCGGCCGCCGCCGCCCCTCCCGCGCCGCCTTGGCACATTTCGCCGCCAAGCTTGCGATCGATGTCGACGAGCTCGTGACAGGACGTCCAGCCGACTGGGCCGCGCGGGCCCGGCTACAGCTACAGGAGGCAAGGCTCGTCCTGTCCGCGGGGCGATCGGCGGAGGCGGAGAAGACGCTTCGGCGCCTCGCCGGCGAAGCTCGTCGCTTTGGCGACCAGCGCCTCCAGGCGAAGGTCGAAGAAGCGTTGGGGCTTTGGGCCGAGCGCCAGGGCGATGCCGACCGGGCGCTGGAACACTACGAGCGGGCCGAGGAACTCCTTTCGGATGAAGCCGCACCCAGTCGAGCGGAGGCAGTGGCGGGTAAGGCGCGGGCTCATGAAGCGCTCGGCGACTTTGGCTACGCGATCTATCTCCTCGAGGGTTTTCTCAAGGTTCTCGAAACCGAGAAGCTGCGCGATCCCAATGCGTTGGTGCGGATCTATTCGTCTCTTGTGTATGCGTATTTCAACGCGGGGTTTATCAGCAAGGCAGAGACTTCGGCCAGACAGGCCCTCGCGCTTGCCGTTCAGGTGTCGGATCCACAACGGATAGCGCAAATGCATATGCATGTCGCCCGCGTTTTGCTCCACCAGGGCAAGCCGCTCGACGCGGAGTCAGCACTGCGAGAGGCCGAGAACATCTATCGGCAGTTGGACCTGAAGACGGAGATGGCAGGGGCTCATCTCGCTCTGGGCTATGTCTGCAGTCGGGAGGGACGACTCGACGAGGCCCGTGAACATCTGCACCGGGCAATAACTGTCTTCGAGGAAACCCAGAACAAACTGGATGTCGCCCGTGCATTAAATGAGCTCGCACGAGTGGAGCGACTAGAGGGTCACGATCGCGAGGCCCGGGAGCTACTCGAGCGGGTCCTCGGATTGCTTGAAGACGGAGACGTCCACGAGAGGGCCCTCGCTCATCGCGAGATTGCTCTGACCTACAACAGCAGCGACGCGCAGC
>DATADF010000140.1:0-5671 GCA_036258695.1 Actinomycetota bacterium | reverse complement strand
CCACCTGCCGAGGAGTTGGCCGCCTACGCTCGACGCCCCAGGGAATGGCCTGGATCGTTAGCCTGCGTGCGCATGACCGAGGACCTCATCACCAGCAGCGCGAACCCTCTCGTCAAGCAACTACGGCGGTTGAGGCAGCGCAAGTATCGGGCCGCGGACGGTTTGTTCCTGGTTGAGGGAATCCAGCAGGTGTGGCGGGCCGTGGAGAACGACGCGCCGATCCAAACGTTGATCGTGGCTCCGGAGCTGCTGGCGAGCGAGGCCGCCCGAGCGATGGTGGAGGAGCGCCGCGCCGCGGGCCTCCGTGTCGCCTACGTCACGCGGGCGATCTTCGAGGAGACCACTGAGCGCGAGCACCCTGCGGGACTCGCCGCGGTCGTTGGCATCAAGGAAAGGTCTCTGGCCGACCTCACCGTGGGGGAGACCTCGTTCTTCGTCGCCCTCGAGGAAGTGGGCAACCCCGGAAACCTCGGCTCGATCATCCGCAGCGTCGATGCGACACAGGGAAGCGGCGTGATCCTCGTGGGTCCGGCGACAGATCCGTGGCACCCGGTCGCGGTGAAAGCGAGCGTTGGGACCCTGTTCACGGTGCCGGTCTGTCGTGCCTCGGGCATAGACGAACTTGCGACCTGGTGCAAGGGCAACTCGGTCGCACTCGTGGCGACCTCCGCCCATGCCGACATCGTCTTCTGGGAGCACGATTACAAATTGCCGTCCGTGTTCCTGTTCGGAAGCGAGGCGCGTGGGCTCGATCCCGAGACTCTCCGACGCTGTGCTGCGAGCCTGCGCATTCCGATGGCCGGCAGCGCGACGTCACTAAACCTCGCCGTGTCGGTGGGAGTTCTGCTTTACGAGCTGCGCCGGCACCATCCCCTCACTCGGTAGCGACAACTTCATCCAAGAACTCGGCGATCACTGCCAGCAGGTCGTCGTACTTCGCCCAGAAGAGATGATTGGCGCCGGCGAGAACTTCGAAGCGGGCCCCATTCACATATTCGGCCCAGGTACGGCAATCGCGCGGGGACACCAACTCGTCGTTGTCGGCGCAGACCACGAGCAGCTTGGTTTTCAACTCGAGATCGACCGGTCGAGGAACTCCCTCGGTGATTCCCGGGCGCGCCTTTATGGGCGGGGCGATCGCGATGCAGGCCGCGAGTTCTTTGTTGCGCGCCGCCGTTCGCACCGCCACCGCCGCACCAAACGACCATCCCGCGATCGCGAGCGGTGAGTTCGCCCGCTGTGCTCCAAAGAAGTCCAACGCCCCCTCGGCATCGGCAACCTCGTCCAGCCCGAGGCTGGGTTGCCCCTCGGAACGACCGATCCCCCGGAAGTTGAATCGAAGGACCGTCCACCCGCGCTCGACAAGTCCGTCGCACAGGGCCTTGAGAAGAGGGGCATTCATGGTGCCGCCCATCTGAGGATGAGGGTGACAGAGCACCAGCCGTCCCCGTTCGGGCGCGGCCGAGGCCAGCACCGCCTCGAGATTGAGTCCGTCGCGCGAACGCAAGGTGACCTGTTCCTCGTGCAGCTGGTCCCCTTTCATCGACCGGCAATGGATTTCATAGTCTCTCCTCCTGACCGGTTGCACCGTAGATCGAGGAGGACCCGATGGAGGAGACCGCAGTCAAAGAGCATGCATCGGCTCATGCGAATGCCGTGGTGGCGGGTGACCTGCGCCAGGCTGCTTCGGACCTCGCAGAGGGCATGCAGGAGACGGCGGGCCAGGTGATGCGGCAGCTCCCGCGGCCGGTGACCGGCGCCGAGATCGAAGACGTCACGTCCTCGGACGACGAGACCACCGTGCTCATCCGTTACTCGGGCGAGGATGCCTCGGTGCTGGTGGAATCCCGCTGGGCCGAGCGCGACGGACGGCCGAAGATCGTGGGCCTCGACTTGGCCTAGCACGGCACCAGCCTCCGGAGGGCCTTAGCCCTTATCCTCAATTCCAATGGAAGCCGACATCAAAGGTCTGCAGCGCAAGGTAGTGGCCTCGGGTGTGCGTCCGCTGCGTTCGATCCATGGCGACACGGGGATCCCTCTCAGCGGCGGCCGAACTCTTCCGTGGCGTGTCTGGCGCCGGTGGAACGCGCCGGCGGGGTACTACACGGAGGCCTGGTACCTCATCGACCCTCAGACCCGGGAGGTTCTCGCGGAGCGAGAGCGCCCCGCGGTACACATCTGGGGCCTCCAGTCCCTCACTGAGCTGGTCGACGATGTGACCGAGCCCCTCGCCCTGCTGCCGGGCTCCTACACCATCGTGTTCGCCTTGGGCGGCGTCCGGGGCGGTGAGCTGTCCGTGGCTACCGCGGAGGTTGCCGCAGCGGGAGCGGCCTGATCCCGTCGGGGCTTTGCGCCGAGCACAACCTGGGCGCCGGGCTTGACCCGGAGTTAGCCATAATCCAAACTGGTTCTGCCGGTTACTGAGGACCGCCCGAGCTTCCCCTAAAGGCGGTCCACAGAAGCCGGCTTTTTATATCCCTCGCCCCAACTATCCTCGAAGCCATGCGATTACGTGTCTGGCTGATCATCGTCGCCGTCCTGTTGGGCGGGTGCTCGTTACGCGTCTCGGACACAAGCGAGGCCGGCAACGCGCCGGATGTGGCACTGCCAAGCGCCTCCGGCCCGGCGATCCACTCCGAAATCTCATCGGTGGTCCAGCGTGTTCTGCCGTCGGTCGTGAATATCCGGGTGACGTCGGTAAGCCAGGACCTCTTCGGCGCCCCGGTGGAGCAACAGGGCCAGGGAAGCGGAGTCGTGATCGATGAGAACGGGACGATCCTCACGAACAACCACGTCGTGCGCGGGGCGGTGGAGGTACGGGTCGTGTTCAACGACGGTCGCGATCTCGAGGGGGAGGTCGTCGGCACGGCGGTCGAGCAAGATCTCGCTGTGGTGCGCGTGGACACCGACGATCTACGTCCCATCGAAATCGGTCGTTCCGCGGATCTGCGGCTCGGAGACGATGTACTGGCGGTCGGCTTTCCGCTTGGTCTTGGGGGCCCGACCGTGACCCGGGGCATCGTGTCGGGCAAGGAGAGAACAGTGACCGCCGGAGACGGCAGCGGCTTCTCCGAGAAGCTCGAGGGTCTCCTTCAGACGGACGCGGCGATCAACCCGGGGAACTCGGGCGGTGCGCTGGTAGACGCTCTCGGCCGGCTAGTAGGAATCAATACGGCCGGCGTGCAGGCCGGCCAGGCCGAGAACATTGGATTTGCCATTCCAATCGACAAGGCCATCCCGATAGTCGAGGAGATTCTGAGCGAGCCGCAGACCGAACGTGCGTGGCTGGGAGTGCAAGTAGTGACGCTCGACGACGTGACCGCCGCACAGTTGGGGCTCGATCCGGATCTCGAGGGGGCGCTGGTCGCGGGAGTCTTCGAGTCAAGCCCAGCCGCCGAGGCGGGAATCGAGCAGGGCGACGTGATCGTGCGCGTGGGAGATACGGAAGTTCGCGGCGGCGACGATCTCACGCGGGCGCTCACGAACCTCGACCCGGGCGACGAGGTCGAGGTCGACTTGGTGAGCGACGGCGGAACGCGAACCGTGGAGGTCGTCCTCGCGCAGAGGCCCGTGACGCTCGGATAGCAGCCGATCCGAGCGAGGTGGGCGGGCTAGTCTGAGATTCATGAGGGTGAAACTGCGCAATCCCGACCGCACGGTGGAGGTCTCGGGACCCCGCACGGTGCTGGACCTCCTGCGCGATCTCTCGATCGTCCCCGAGTCGGTGCTTGTGATCCGAGAGTCCACGCTCCTCACTCGGGACACTCACTTGAACGAAGGCGACGAGATCGAGGTGCGGCCGGTCCTCTCCGGAGGCGCGCTGTGAAGTGCAAGGTGTGTCGTGGGCCGGCCGTCGTGGATGTCCGCCGGCACAACGCGGGTTTCTGCCGCGACCACTTTTTGGCTCACATCACCAACCAGGTGACGAGGACGATCAAGGACTTCCGCATGTTCGAGTCCGACGACCGCTTGCTCGTGGCCGTGTCGGGGGGCAAGGACTCGCTCGCCATCTGGGACATCCTGCTGGAGCTCGGCTACGACGCCACGGGGTTCTACCTGGATCTCGGTATCGGCGGGTACTCACAACGATCGAAGGCGGCCGCGGTGGCGTTCGCGGAGAGCCGTAAGGCCAAGCTCGTCGTGCGGGCGCTTCAGTCCGAACACGGCTACACGGTCCCCGAGCTGGCGCGGCTTACGGGCCGAGTGCCGTGCTCCGGCTGTGGTCTGAACAAGAGGTACGAATTCAACCGGGCTGCCCTCGAGGAGGGCTTCGAGGTTCTGGTCACGGGGCACAACCTCGACGACGAGGCAGCCACCTTGTTCGGCAATTTGTTGCACTGGAACACGGACATGCTGGGCCGGCAAGGGCCCGTCTTACGCGAGCGCGTTGTCGTGGACGGTGGTGAAGGTCGCGTTGCCTTGGTGCGGAAGGTGAAGCCCCTCGTGCGAATCGCCGAGAGGGAGACCGCTGCCTACGCGCTGCTGAAGAGCATTGACTACATCGTCGAGGAGTGCCCGATGGTCGAGGGAAACACCCAGCATCGCTACAAGGAAGCCATAACGCTGCTGGAGGAGTCGTCGCCCGGCACCAAGCAGCAGCTCTACTTCGGTTTCCTCAAGAAGGCCGCGAGCCGTTTCGCGTCCGACTCCGAGGTCGAGCTCGTGCCGTGCGCGGAATGCGGCGCGCCGACCCCGGCGCAAGAGGAACGCGCCGTGTGTTCGTTCTGTCGTACGAAAGCCCTCGCATTACGGCGCCGCAACAGGTCGAGCGAGAGGTGAGTACGGACCACCCGCTCAATCCGGGAGAGAGAGTCCTCTTGATCGATGGGCGAGGACGTCGCTATCTGGTCACCCTTCGCACGGGCAAACAATTCCACTCACACATGGGCGCGGTCGACCACGACGATCTGATCGGCCGCTTGGAGGGCTCGACGGTCAGGAGCTCCGGGGGCCAGAGTCTGTTGGCGCTGCGACCGACATTGGCCGACTACGTGCTGAAGATGCAGCGCGGGGCACAAGTCATCTATCCGAAAGATGTGGCGCTGATCCTGGTCTATGCGGACATTTTCGCGGGCGCCCATGTGATTGAGGCCGGAACGGGATCGGGCTCGCTCACGCTCGCCCTCGCGCGGGCGGTAGGAGAGCAGGGCTCGGTCGTGTCCTACGAGATCCGGCAGGACCACCATGAGCAAGCCGCCGCCAACATCAAGGCGTGGTACGAGGCACAGGGAGGAAAACCGGAAAACCTCCAGTTGAAAGTCGGCGACGTGCTCGCCGGGGTCCCGGAGCGGGGTGCCGATCGAATCGTCCTGGATCTGCCGGAGCCGTGGCGGGCGGTCGGTACCACCACCGAGTCGTTGGTGACCGGCGGGATCCTCTGTTGTTACGTCCCGACGGTCCCGCAGGTCTCCCAGACCGTCGAAGCCATGCGCGCGGGCGGGTTTGGACTGGTCCAAGCTTTCGAGGGGCTTGTTCGAACGTGGAACGTGGATGGTGCCTCCGTACGGCCCGACCATCGCATGGTGGCTCATACCGGATTTCTCATCACCGGCCGCAAGTTGGCATAAGTCTTCGCGTGTTTCCGCGCAACTGGTAGGTATTCCTAAGCGTTAGGCAGGGCAGGGGTTAGGCTTTTTGCAGGAGGAGGTGGTCCAGGTCTCCGAAAGCGAGC
>DATADF010000139.1:0-8153 GCA_036258695.1 Actinomycetota bacterium | reverse complement strand
GGGAAGACGCCGGGCATAGCCGAGGAAGCCAGCAGCGGGTCCATGATCGGGCCCTCGGTGAATACGCGCTCGAGGCCTGTGTCCATGTCGGTCACCACGATGCCCAGCGGGATCGCTGCATCCTCGATCCGCTTGTCCTTGACGCCCTGATCGATGATCGCGCGAAGGCCGCTGTTGTCGTAGACACGATCGCCTTGGCGCAGCATGCGCGCCCAGGGCACGGAGAAGCGGCCGCCCGGAAACAGGTCACTCGACTTGAGCCCCCGCCAGACGGTCTCCAGCTTGTCGATGCCCTCGACGGTGGGATCAAAAGCGGTGAACGTCGCGTTCAAGGCGCCGGCCGACGTGCCGACGGCGAGATGCGGCGTGATGCCGTACTCGAAGAGCGCGCGCAAGGCACCGACCTGCAGTGCACCGAGCGGTCCCCCACCCGAGAAGACAAAACCGACCCGGTCCCGGCGGCGAAGCGCGAGGCGCCGCAGCCATTGGGCACGCGACGGCTGGTCCGAGGACGATCCCCGGCGAGTAGCCGCGCCGCGCGTGCCGAGACCTCTCACACCATCCCCCGCTGTTGGGAAGGAAATGACCTATCTAGGTTAACGAGAGTTTTCGCGTACTTGTGCTATTCGGGCAGGAGTTCAAACCTCTTCGCCCCGGTGAGGTCTTGGAAAAGACGCGGAGAGGCTCTAGCCCCCCACTCGCTTGCGGCCGGCTGCGGCGCGGGACTTGGCGGTGGACGCGGCCTTCTTTCCGGAGGCCTGCGCCTTCTTCGCCGCCGAGGAGCCAGTGGACTTCGCCTTCTTCAGGGCTGCTGACGTCTGCTTGCGGGCGCCCTTCGTACTCGTGCGGGCGGCCTTCTTCGTCGCGTCGGCGGCCTTGCGAGTGGCCTGGCGCGCGGTCTTGACCTCCTTGGACTTGCCGAGGGCTTTAGCGTTCTTTTGCCCGCGAGCGACGGCGGTCTTGACGAGCACCGCTGCAGCTCCAGCGGCCGAACGAACGGCCTTACCCGCGGCCTTCGCCTGCTTCTTGGCGGCCTTGGCATCCCGTGTCTTAGCGACTTCCTTCGCAGTAGCGCGCGCCGTCTTCAGCGCCTTGCCGCCGGCCTTCGTGAGGCTCTGTGCCGCCGACTTGATCTGCTTCCTGGCCTCCGCAGCTTGCTTCTTCGTCTTCCTGGATGCCATGACGCAGCCTCCTTCGTGATTGGAGTCGGCAGATTACAAGCTAGCGGTCGAGGTGGACGCGTAGCCAGGTGCGGCGGCCACACGCCGGGCAGCGAAACCACGAATGGTGGTACTTGATGAATGGCACGTGGAAGTGAACCGGCACCATCAGCGCCGCGAGTTCTAGGTAATTGACGCGCGTCTCCTCGCGACAGGACGAGCATTCGACCGTGCACGTGAAGCGGCTCTTCTCGGTCGCGCTGTAGAGGGCGTACTTGCCGGGAGTGGACGCGCCGGGGCCCGTCACTCCGTCTCCCCACTGGATCCGTGTGGCGCGGCGGCATGGACCGGTTCGCGTTCGTCGGCGTCATCAACGCGTTCGTCGTCGAGATCAACGTCCGTTTGTGCAACCGGCTTCGGCTCACTCGTGTCCGCGTCGGTAGGTGGAGCGTCTGGAGAGGTGGCCTCACGTCTTGGGGCGACCAGATCGGTCACCGGCACCGGATCGATGCCTTCCTCTAGCTGGCGCGCATGCGCACGGTAGGCCTCGGCCCCCCCATGAGTGCCGGCGTAAGACATGATCGAGCGGCCGGCCTGCGTGGCTTCCGCGAACTTGATCGACTTCTTTACGGGGGGATAGATCACCGTGACGCCGTAGCGCTCGCCCACATCGGCGAGCACGTTTTGGGTGTGGCGGGATCGCCCGTCGTAGAGCGTCGGGATCAACCCGACGACCTTGAGATCCGGATTCGTGAAGTGCCGGATGTCTTCGAGGGTATCGAGCAGCTGGCCGACACCTCGATGTGACAGCGCTTCGCATTGCAACGGGATCAGTACCTCGGCGGCCGCCGTAAGCCCGTTGATGGTCAGGATTCCGAGTGACGGCGGACAATCGATGAGTATGTAGTCGTAGTCGTCCTCGACATCGCGCAGCGCGCGCTGCAACCCATATTCGCGCCCGGTCTTCGTCAAGAGCACCACCTCGGCGCCTGCAAGGTCGATGTTGGCCGGCACCAGATCGACCTCACGCTCGACGACCACGTTGCGGACCGGGATACGCCGGATCAGGACGTCGTTGATCGTCTCCTGCAGCTTGTCGGGGTCGACGCCGAGTGAGTAAGTCAGTGCGCCTTGCGGATCCATATCGACCGCGAGCACCCGGCGACGGCGTTCGACGAGAGCTGCAGCTATCGACAAGGTGGTGGTCGTCTTGGCGACGCCGCCCTTCTGGTTGGCGAAGGCAATGATGCGGGCGCTCATCGGCTCTCCCCGTCGCCCGGCACGGTGTCGGGGAACGGCGCCTGCAGTCCGAGGGTGGACATCAGTGCCTTGATCTCGTCCAGGCGGTAGCCGCGCCTACCTAGCTCCGCCGCGAGCCTGCTCGAGAGCGCGCCCAGCTCCTCTTGCTCGAAAGACTCGTAGCCGTCGAGAAACCCACGGGCGTAGTCCCAGGACACGTATTCGTCGGGATTGGGCTCGAAGGCGGGCTCGTGGACCGGTGACTCGCCCTTGTCGAGAAGCTCGCGCAGGTTTCCGGCCAAGAGGTCCCACGTGAGGAAGTGGTCCTCCTCACAGTCCTCGCAGAAGAAGACCGTGCCCTTGATCCCGCGGGGGCCGAGCACGTCTTTGAGGATCTCGACGTCAACGAGGTCCTGGCGTAGCGCCTGGATTTCGTTGTCGTCGAGCGGGCCCTCTTCGTGGCCCATTTCGTCGTCCATCGCCCCATCGTATGCAGTAGGTGGAGTGCTGCATACAGTCGTCGTCGACCCTGCCGCCTAGAGATTTCCCGGCGACAACTACTTCGTGGATCAGAGACCGCTCAGGTACCAATCCACGACGCGACGGCCGGCGAAGATCGCAATAGTCGTGCCCAGCGCCAAATAGGGGCCGAAGGGGACCTCCGTTTTGCGGCCGCCACGCCTGACGGCGAGGACTATCAGTCCCACGATGCCTCCGGCAAGAAACGACAGGAACATCCCTGCGAGCACTACTCCCACACCGCCCGCGTAACCGAGGAACAGCCCCAGCACGAAAGCCAGCTTGAAATCGCCGGCCCCCATCCCCGCGGGGTAGATGAAGGCCACGGTGAAAAGGAACCCGCCGAAGATCAAGGAGCCGATCACCGCATCGGTCAGTCGACTCCAGTCACTGTCGACCAGGCCGGAGACGGCCAGGCCGATAAACCCGAGCACGAACGCCGGATAAACGATCCGATTCGGCAGCAACTTGTGCTCGAGATCGATCACGGTCAGCACTACCAATGTCCAGAAGAAGGCGGCGAAGACCACTGCGCTGATGCTCAGGCCAAACTTGTGCGCCGACGCCCCGAAAAGGATCCCGCTGGCCAACTCGATCAACGGGTACTTCGGCGAGATCGGTTCGCGACAATGCCGGCAGCGCCCGCGCAGAGCCAAATAGCTGATGACCGGGATGTTCTCAACAGCGCTGATCGTGTGGTCGCAATGGGGACACTGACTTCGGCCCTTGACGATGGGTTGATGCCGCGGAACCCGATGAGCGACGACGCTGGCGAAGCTTCCGAAGATAAGACCGAGGCCGGACGCGAGCGCGACGGCGTACACGTCCAATCTAAGCGCCCCTAGTCGGGATCGCCGATGTGTTCTCGAATACGTTCGATTAGCTGATCCGATTCGAACGGCTTCAGGATCACATTCGCGGCGCCAATCTCGTGGTCGAACGTCTCATGCGCGTCGGGTCTGCCGGTAACGACGATGATTGGTATGCCCGCAGTTGCCTTGTGACTGCGCATCTCATCAAACATGCGGCGACCCGACACGTCGGGCATCATCAAGTCGAGAAGAATCAAGTCGGGGCGCTGGAACTCTGCCTTCGCAAGCCCCTCGAGGCCATCCTTTGCCTCCATCACTTGGTATCCCTGGCTTTCGAGGATGACTTTCTCGAGCTCGCGCAACGCGGCTTCGTCCTCAACGATGAGTATTGTTTTCGACATGGGAGACAAGGTATCAAACCAAGCACTTCCGACTCGGCATCAGAAACCACTCAACTCTTTGCGCCAAACTGCCGAAAACAATCAACGAGTGCGTATGACTTATCTAATCGAACAAATCAGCAGCGGCACCTACAGCGTGTCCGCGGATCTCGTCGCCGAAGCCGTCTTGCGCCGTTGGCGCGCCGAGCTGGCGGCCTTCAATCCCACAGGCCGCGCAGTGGACGCGCGGGCTTTCGACGTCCCGCAATAGCCTCTGTCATAGCGACAGTTCGCGCCGCGGCTTTCACATCATGAACACGCACGATGTGCGCGCCGGCGGCCACGGCCAAAGCGACGATTGCGAGTGTTCCTTCGAGTCGTTCATCTAGAGGCAAGTCGAGCGTCTCGCCCACGACGTCCTTGCGAGATGGGGCGAGCATCAGCGGCAAGCCGAATGCCAGGAGCTCGTCGAGGCGACGCACGATCTCCAGCGAGTGATAGGTCGTCTTGCCGAAGTCCAGTCCCGGATCGACGATCAACTGCTCTCGCTTCATCCCGGCAGAGACTGCCCGAGCGACCATTGCGTCCCACTCTCGAAGCACGTCATCCACGACGTCGGAATAGCGAGGATGGCGCGGGCGTCCCCGGATTTGGCCCCCGCTATGCATGAGGACCAAAGCGGCTCCCGTGCCGGCGCACACCTCGGCCAGACCCTCATCGGTCAGGCCGCGGACATCGTTGACGATTGCGGCTCCGGCCTCGATGGCTCTGTGCGCCAGCTTCGGGTCGGCGGTCTCCACGGACACCGGAGCCGAGACACGTGCGGCAACGGCTTCCAGCAAGGGCATCAACCGCTCCGCTTCCTCCTCGGGAGGCACCTCGGGTCCCGGCCCCGCTTTGACGGCTCCGAGATCCACTAAATCGGCACCCTCGTCGACGAGACGAGCGGCAAAGTCGACGGATTCCTGGAGACCCATGCGTCCACCGTCGTAGAAGGAGTCCGGAGTTCGGTTCACGATGCCCATGACGAGACACCGATCGATCTCGAGTTCGCCGTGCGCGTGCGTAAGTCTCATTGGCTTCAGTCGGTGACCACCGCTGGCATCGCGCGGCGCACGCGCGACACGAGGTAGATGCCCAGGAGTATCGCGGCGCCGCCGGGAAAGACGGCCGTGGTCGGAGCCTCGGCCAGGAAAAAGAAGGCAAGTGCAATCGCGATCACCGGCTCGGCCATGATCGCGACGGTAACGGTCGTTGCGTCTATCCCCGCAAGAGCAAAGTTGATCAGCGTGTGGCCGAGCAACTGAGGTCCCACTATCAGGCCGACCAATGCCAGCCAGGTGGTTCGGTCGTATCCGCTCAGCGGAATGTCACTCCCCAAAACGACTGCGCCAATTAGCAGCGCGGCGACCGCGTAGGTCACCGCAGCGTAGGTCGCGATGCCGAGTTCCCGCCGGGCTCTTTCGCCCGCGAGGAAGTAGCCCGCCCCACCGATAGCTCCACCGAGTGCAAGAACGCTTCCCAACGTGCGGGCGCCTGAGGGATCACCGGCGATGAGGGCCGTTCCTCCCAGCGCAAGCGCAATGCCCCACCATCCGAGTCCCCCAAGACGATGGCCACCGATGTGAGAGACGAGTCCGACGAGGACGGGAGTTGTCGACACGAGAAGCACGGATGCGGCGACAGTCGTGTAGTCGAGGGATGAGATCCAGGTCGCGAAGTGAAATGCGAGGAACGCTCCCGCGATACCGGGTAAGGCAAGTCGTCGGAACGACATCTCTCCGGCCATGAACGCCGCGGGGGCGAGGATCAGCGCGCCGGCAGCACAGCGCCAGAATGCGATAGCAAGCGGCTCTGCATCGGAGGCAAACCGAATGAGGACCGCGGAGGAAGACGCGGCCAGCACTCCGATACCGAGCAGGAACCCGGGTTTCCTGTGGATTGCTTTCACCGTCGGCATACCCTACGGATCGTGAGTCCCGTGCTTGGAGTTGGTGCCGTGGTGGTCCACGCCGGCGCTCTGCTGATGGTGCGGCGTGCCTCGAACCCCGCGCGCGGCCTGTGGTCGATTCCGGGCGGGCGCGTGGAAAAGGGCGAGTACCTCTCGGCTGCTCTGAAGCGCGAGGTCGGGGAGGAAACCGGCCTTGATGTCGAGCCCGGTGACTTGATCGGCATCTTCGAGATCGTCGGCGAGGACGACCATTTTGTGATCCTCGATTACCGAGCCACGGTTACAGAGCGCGGTGAGCCGACCCCCGGCGGGGATGTGTCGGAAGCGCGGTGGGTCCCGTTCGACGAAGTGCCGCGCCTCGAGTGCACGCCGCGTCTGATCGAGACCTTGACAGCCTGGAGTGTGCTTACCAGTGAGGCGTCAACAGAGGAATAGCTTGATCACGTCGTTCTCGTGAACGATGGTCCCCGGAAGTGGATCGGTGTCGATGACCGTCGTCCGTCCCGGACACGATTGAGAGATGCTCACGCGCAAGCCGAGGCCTTCCAACTTGGCGCGCGCATCCTCCACGTACATGTTCGTCACATCGGGCAGCCGTAGCTTGCGGTACTTCGGACCGACCGACACGAAGACCTTGATTTCACTGCCCTCGTCGACGACGCTCTCCGCGGGCGGATCGGTCGAGATCACCAGGCCCTCGGTGACGTCGTCCGAGTAAGCGTCGACGGCCACAGGGACGAAGCCCGCGCGTCGCAACTGCTTGAGCGCCTTTTCCTTTTCCATCCCCGCGACCAGTGGGACGGGCAAGGGCTGCGGTCCCCTACTCAGCACGAGACTGATCTCGCTGCCCGAAGGGAGCAGGCCGTCCGCGGGGATCTGCTCGACCACCGTGCCTTCGGGCTCGAGCCCGTACCGGCGGGTCACCTCCCGGACCTCGAAACCGAAAGCGGCGAACTGGACGGTGGCGGCGCTGAGCGTGGCACCGACGACGTCCGGCACCTCGAACTCCGGCGGGCCCGTCGAAATGACAACCGCAACGGTGCTCTCGGGCGCAAGCGAGCCTTGGTCCGGCGTCTGTTCGACGACTGCGCCACGCGGAACCTGTGGATGAGGCCGACGCGCTGCGACCGCAATCTGCAGGTCCATACGCGCCAACTCGGCCTCCGCATCGGCCTTCGGCATGCCGATGAGGCGCGGCACATCGACTGTGTCGGCGCCGAGAAGCAACGAAAGCGCGCGACCGCCGCCGAAGAAGATCAGACCCATCACCAGCAAGGCCACCACAACCTGTCGGAGCGCGCGCCGCATCCGGCCCTTGCGCTTGCGCGGCATGAAGTTCGTGGACGCGACATCCGGAAGGCTGATCTCGCCGGTCAGCTCATCGACGAGTGACTCAAGCGGAGCCACGGGGACGGAGTGCGCCAATATGCGACGCAATTCGGCCCCCATCTCGGTCGCAGTCATAAAGCGGTCCGCGGGATCCAGCGCACATGCCCGCATCACGATGTTGTCGAGATCGCGAGTTACCGCGGGGTTGCTGCGCGACGGCGGCTCGGGGGGTTCCGCGGCGCGCCGGCGCAACAATTCAGCGCCCGACCCCTGCTGGGGGGGACGACCTGTAAGTAGCTCGCCCAGCACCGCGCCCGCGGCCCAAATGTCCGAGGCATATGTGGCTTCCTCGCCGCGCGCCTGCTCTGGTGAGATGTAGCGAAGCGTCCCGGTGATGCCGCCACCGGGAAGGGTTCGTTCAGCTCCGGCCACCGCGGCGATCCCGAAGTCGGCGACTTTGACGGTCCCGTCGCGCGCGATCAGGACGTTCTCGGGCTTCACATCGCGATGGACGAGCCCGCCGGCGTGGGCGGCCGCGAGGGCGTCGCACAGACACGCGACGATCTCGGCGGCCTGTGTCGGCGCGACGGATCCGCGACCGACGAGGACGTCCCGGACGTCCGTGCCGGGGACGTACTCCATGACCATGTAATACGTGCGGTCGTCGTCGAAGCCCCAGTCGTATACGCCCACGACGTTCGGGTGCGTAAGCCGGGCGGCTGCCCGTGCCTCAGCCTTGAACCGCTCCACAAGATCGGGGTCG
>DATADF010000138.1:0-3916 GCA_036258695.1 Actinomycetota bacterium | reverse complement strand
GACGAGACCTACAGCTCGGGAGTCGCGCTTCGGAGAGCCCAACTTCGCACTCTCATGTCGGTCGATGACTTGGTCGGGGCGGTGTTCTCCGAGCTGAACGATTTAGGGGAGAGGGACACGCTCGCTTTCTTCTTGTCCGACAACGGGTTCTTCTGGAGCGAGCACGGGCTACCGGCAAAGGGAGCGCCCTACCTCCAATCGATCGAGATCCCGCTATATGTCAAATAGCCCGCGCGTCTGGAGCGCTCCGCAGACCCTCGTCTCGTCGCGAACATCGACGTTGCACCGACGATTCTTGCGGCCGCCCAGGTTTCGGCTGAACTGGACGGACGCGATCTGCTCGATGAGTCGTGGACGCGCGATCGCCTTCTTCTCGAATACTGGGTCGATCCGTACTCGCCGCTCATACCGCAGTGGGCGTCGACGCTGACTGCAGATGCCCAATACATCGAGTATTACGACGATGCCGGCAACGTCATCGAGCGTGAGTTCTACGACCTGAGGGCAGACCCATGGCAACTTCAGAATCGCGGCTCGCCGCCTGATGTCTCGTGGGAACAACGACTGGAAGAGGATCGAAGGTGCTTGGGCGCCGACTGTCCGTAGCAATCGGCGCGGCCCTCGCCGCCGGCGGCTGCATGTCCGCGCTCGCGCCTCCAACCGCGGTGTCCCAGACCGAGACTTATGCCAACCCCATCTATAGACACAACGCGCCGGACCCTTCTCTCATCCGAGCTGGTGATGGGACCTTCTATGCGTTCACGACTCAGAGCTTCTACGACGGCGAGAAGGTCAACATTCCCATCATCCAATCGACCGATCTGCTCGAGTGGTCGTTCGTAGGGGACGCCTTCCCGCAACTGCCGGCGTGGGCCCTAAAGGGTGAAGACGCGGACACTTGGGCTCCGCATGTGATCCACCGCCGAGGCACTTATTACCTCTACTTCGCGGCGCGCAGTGCCGAGACGCGGACGATGGGCATCGGAGTTGCCACCGCCGAGCACCCGGCCGGACCTTGGAAGGCGCGTCGCCGTCCGTTGATAACGGGCCCCCGCTACACGACGATCGACCCGTTCGTGTGGATCTCAAAGAACGGCAGGCCGTGGCTGTACTGGGGGTCGGGGGGAGTCTCGATCCGCGCGCAGCGACTCACCGGCGACGGACTGGGACTGATCGGTCCCCGTCGGCGCATCCTGACGCCGTCGACGCGGCCCTACGAGAAGCTCGTCGAGGCGCCCTGGCTCGTGCACCGCAAGGGGTTCTTCTACCTCTTCTATTCGGGGGACCGATGCTGCTATGCCAAAGCCCACTACGCCGTGCTCGTGGCTCGGTCGCGCTCCAAGCTGGGACCTTTCAAGAGATTCGCCGGCAATCCAATCGTCGAGGCCAACCGTACGTTCAAGGCCCCCGGCCATATCGCGACGGTGGCCGATGAGCAGGGGCGTTGCTGGTTGCTGTATCACGCCATGGATGCGGCCGAGGACACGGGTCTTCGTTATCTCATGCTGGATCGCATCCGGTGGCGTCGGGGGTGGCCGCAGGTGAACGAGGGGATGGGCCCAACAACTCAGTCTGCTGCACCTTCTGTCGGGGCTGAGATGCCACGCTTCTGCTAACGATCAGCGGTTCTGGGATGTGTCGTCAGACCCTCTCGAGACGGTGCGGGGCTCTCAACCCCCTGTGCTATCGTGCTGCGCCCAATGACGGCGGCGCGCAAGACATCAAAGGCATCCGCGGCGCGCTCGAGTGGTTCCAAAAGTCGCTCGACGCGAGCCGATAAAGGCCGTACTTCAACCGTCAAAGGCAAGGCCTCTCAAGCTAAGAAGACGGCCGCGAAAAAGACGACGTCCGGCACGAAAAGATCTGCGGCCGGTGCCGCGAAGAAGCCAACGCGCAAGCCGGTCGCCAAAAAGACGACCCCGGCACGCAAGACCGCTGCAGCTCAGTCACGGAGCACGAAGAGCACTGGTCGCAAGACGACTGCGGCGACGGCAGGACGAGTCGTCGGAGGCCGCCGGGGGCAGGCCCGCGGAACCGAACGGGCGCGCGTTCCAACCCGTCCGGGGCCCGCAGCCAAAAAGCCGGCCGGGCGGCCGCCGCGGCCTATCAAGCTGGACAAGAAGCAGCTGGCCAATATCCGTGCCGAGCTTGCGAAGGAGCTCGAGGATCTCGAGCGCCAGCAGGAAGAGCTGGAGCAGAGCTCGTTCACCGATACACAATCGGATCTCACCGGCGAAGTGGGCCTCGACGAGGACTTCGCGGACGCAGGCACGGCGACCTTCGAGCGGGAGCGCGACCTATCGATCAAGAACAACATCCGCGACCTGATCGACCAAGTCACGCGGGCGATCGGACGTATCGACGAGGGCGTCTACGGCGTCTGCGAGCGATGTGGCGGGCCGATCGACGCGGCTCGTCTGAAGGCGTTGCCGCACGCGGTTCTGTGCATGGACTGCAAGCGCCGCGAGGAGCGCGCCCGGTAGTTCCTCCCCACTCTCGTCTGCGGCCGTGAAGTACCGGTTGTGGCTGACGGCGCTGGCCGTGCTCACTCTGGACCAGATCACAAAGGGACTCGCGCTCGCGGGATTGCGGGATGGCCCCATCGACCTGATCCCGAACGTCGTCACCTTGCGCCTGGCGTTCAACCCCGGCGGGGCGTTCGGATTGCTCCGACATCTCCCGGGTTTCTTCCTGCTGGCGACGATCGTGGTGGTCGGAGTGATCCTGGTGTGGGCCCGACGTATCGATGACCGTCGCTGGCATGTGCCCCTCGGGATGGTTCTCGGCGGTGGGCTCGGCAATCTCACCGACCGTCTGATTCGACAGCACGATGGCCGCGTCGTGGACTTCATCGATCTCCAGGTTTGGCCGGTGTTCAACTTCGCAGACAGCGCAATCGTGATCGGAGTGGTGTGGCTGCTCTTCCTAGGGTCGCGAGGAGAACCTGAAGAGCCCGCGCGGGACAGTTCCTGATGGAGGTCGATTTCGAAGTCGAGGACGCGGACGAAGGCAAGCGCGTCGATGCCGTGGTGGCGGCTCGCACCGGTCTGGCCCGGACCGCCGTTCAAAAGGCCTTACGCGCCGGGGAGATCACTGTCGATGGGCGGACCGCTCGTCCCAGCCAGCGGCTGGAGCCTGGCCAGTCGGTGCGCGGCAATCTTCCGGACGGGGCGCGCCCCGAACCTGCGGCCGAGAAGATCCCTCTGGTCATCAAATACTCAGACGATCGGGTGCTGGTCGTGTCGAAGCCCGCGGGGCTTGTCGTGCACCCCGATGCCTCTCACCGTGGCGGGACGCTCGTAAACGCCTTGCTCGGGAGCGGCGAGCCCCTCTCCCGACTAGACGCCTCCCGGCCGGGCATCGTGCATCGCCTGGACAAGGACACCTCCGGGTTGCTGCTCGTCGCCAAGGACGATGAAACCCATGCCTTCCTCTCGGACGCCTTGAAGAGACGGGAGGTCGAACGTCGCTACTACGCGCTCGTCCGTGGGACCTTCGCGACCTCGTCGGGCACCATCGACGCGCCGGTAGGACGACATCCTCAGCGCCGCCATCAGATCGCCGTCATCCCAGGGGGCCGAGCGGCCGTCACGCACTATCAAGTCGTCGACGCAACCGACGAGATGTCATTGCTGGACGTGAAGCTCGAGACGGGACGAACACATCAGATAAGGGTGCATCTGGCCCATGTGGGACACCCCGTTCTAGGCGATCGTGCCTACGGGGGAGCGACCGAGCGGGCGCGGGAGCTCCAATTGGAGCGGCCCTTCCTACATGCCTGGTCGCTGGCGTGGCCCGACCCCCAGACCGGCGAGATCAACCAGGTGACCGAGCCGCTTCCCGACGACCTCATGGAAGTCTTGCTGAGAGCAGGCGTTGCCGGCCCCGCTTAGCTATTTCGCTGAGCCCTCACGCC
>DATADF010000137.1:0-6415 GCA_036258695.1 Actinomycetota bacterium | reverse complement strand
GGCAGCCGTTCCGTAGGAATGGCTCACCATCCCGACCCTTCCGTTGCTCCACGGCTGCTCGGCCAGCCACTCGATCAGCGCGACCGCATCCCGATGCTCGCGGCTTCCCATGAGGTCGAGGCATCCCTCGGAGTTCCCGGTACCCCTCATCGAGAACAGCGCGATTGCGTACCCCTCCCGAACGAGCCGCATGAAGTGAACGATGTGCTCTGGCTCGTCCCACAGGCTCGGATCGTCGTGATGGGGATAAACGTTGCCGAAGTACGGCTCGAGCTCGAGCACGACCGGGGCCTTGGCGCCTGCCGGAAGCTCCGGCAGCAAGAGGGTGCCGTCGAGCACCGTGCCGTCGAAGCTCGGGAACCTGACGTGCCGCGCCTCGGCGAGCTCCGTCGCGGTTGTCGACCGCTCCAAGCCTGGTGCATCCACTGCGACAGGTGAGTCGCTCGCCGAAGACAGGCGCGCGTCGGCGGGCGATACGAGGACCACGGACATCAGCCCGCTCAATGCGATGACCAAGTGGCGTTTCCGCATCTCTCTTCTCCTTCGCGAGGGATGCGGCCAGCCTTCTCCGGCGGGGACGGGCGCCCCTTTGAGGATTCTCCCTATTTCGCCTTGTAGCCCGCGATAGGGAGGTCTCCCTATCTAGATTTGCCTCACGTTGCAGTTCGCTGCCGAGCAAAAGAGCCCGTGTATCCGAAGTAGCGTTCATCCGGCGGGTGTCTGAACAACTCGCCTTAGGCGCATCGGTCGGCACTCGTATCATGCCCACACAACTCCCAAAGTTGGAGTCGAGGACCCACGCGGGGGCAGAGGTGGCGAAGAACGGTTCCGTGTCCGAACGTGTACCGGGTGCCTTGCCTGAGCCGGGCACATTGATCGGTCGGAAGGATTCTGTCGCGCGCGTGCTCGAGCTATTGGACGCGAGCCCGCTTGTCACGCTGACCGGGGCGGCCGGGGTGGGAAAGACGCAGCTCGCCGTGGTAGCCGGTCATGCGTCGGCATCTCGTTTCCGCGACGGTGTCGTATGGGTCGATCTCGTTCCCGTAAACGACCCTCGGGATCTGGTGGCGGTGCTGATGGCTGCCTTCGGCGTACGGGACACCGGGGAAGGCCCGCCGCTCGAGGGCCTGGCCAGGGTGATCGCCGACAGGCACGCCCTCCTCGTCCTGGACAACGCCGAACACGTAGTGGCGGCGGCGCGGGACGCGGTGAGGGCGTTGCTGAACGGATGTCCTGGGCTCGCAGTGCTGGTGACGAGCCGTGAGCCACTCGACGTCGAAGGAGAGACCCATTGGGTCGTGCCGTCCCTGGAGGTGCCGGACCCGGATTCGACCCCGGCATTGGAGGAGCTCTTAGAAGTTCCGGCGGTGGCTCTGTTCGTTGCCCGCGCTCGCGATGCCGTACCGGGATACGTCCTCACGGCGGACGAAATGGATGCCGTGGCCGAGATCTGCCGGGGTCTCGACGGGATCCCGCTGGCGATCGAGTTCGCCGCAGCGCGCGTGCGAGCGCTGCCTGTCACAGCGATCGCTGAGCGTCTGGAGCACGCCCTAAGCCTTCTCGGTGAATCGCCAACCGCGCGGCCTCGCCACATGACACTGCGCGCGGCGCTGGACTGGAGCCACGCTCTGCTCGACGCGCGCGAGCGAACCCTGTTGCGCCGTCTCGCGGTCTTCTCGGGAAGTTTCTCTCTCGAGTCGGCGGAGGCGATCTGCTCGGGAGAAGGGTTGGAAGAGCACGAGATCGCAGGGCTACTCGCCGATCTGGTCGAGCGGTCGCTCGTGGTTCCTCTGAGGGAGGGTGCTCTCCAGGCCCGCTACCGTCTGCTCGAGACGGTGCGCCAGTACGGTCGTGAGCGTCTTCAGGAGGCTGGGGAAGTTGCCGAGTACGAGCAACGACACGCCGAGCACTTCCTGAGCATCGCGGAGACTGCCGAGCCGCTCGTGCGCGCTTCCAAAGACCAATTGGAGTGGCATCGCCGGCTGATCGCCGAGTACGACAACCTCCGCGCGGTGCTGCAGCGTTCGATAATCGACGACGGTCTCTCTCCTACCGGAGTACGAATGGCGGCCGCTCTCGGATGGTGGTGGTACATCTTCGGCGCCCGCCTGAGCGAGGCGCGAGAGTGGCTCGAGCTCGCCGCTACGACGCCCCGGCCTACCGATCGAACCGACGCCGCCCCGTTCGGAAGGGCGTTGCTATGGGCCGGTTTCTTCGCATGGGACCGCGGAGACCTACCGCTCTCCAGGCAACGGGCGGAGACGGCGCTAGCCCTGCTCGACGACGTCGAGCCGTGGTTCGCGGCGGTCACGGTGATGCTGCAGGCGTTCATCGCCGCGATCGAAGGGGACTTCGAGCGTATGTCGGAACGCTTCGCCGAAGCGCGACGGCGCTTCGACGAAACAGGCGACCGTTGGGGGCCTGCAGGGATCACCAGCACTGAAGCGACCGGAGCCCGCCTGTTCGGTGACCTCCCTGGAGCGCAGAGGGCGTTCGAATCCGCTGCCGCCACGCTGCGCGAGGTTGGGGACGAAAACGGTCGATGGGCTCCGCTCCACAATCTTTACCAGCTGGCCCTGGAAGACGGCGACCTACCGCAGGCCGCAGCGGTGCTAGGCGAGGGACTCGCCGGCACCTTGCGCTTCGACAACCGGTGGGCCGCCTGTTTCTTCATCGCCGGTGTCGGCCACGCTGCTGCCGTCAAGGGCCAGAGCCTTCGTGCTGCGGAGTTGCTGGGGGCGTCGTTCGCACTGATCGAGCGGATGGGAAGCCAGTTCCAGCCGCAGGACCGCCTCCTGTACGAGGCGGTGACGGACGAAGTTCGCGCCGCGACCGAGCAGCACAGGTTCTCCGAGGCATGGGAGCGAGGTCGGGCGCTCACCTTCGAGGCTGCAGTGGCCCTCGCCGAGGAAGTCATCGACGATCTGGCCGTTAACCGCGCAGACGCCGAGATGCTGACCCCTCGTCAGCAGCAAGTGGCCGCGTTGATCGGCAAGGGACTCACGAACCGGGAGATCGCCGCCGCCCTTACGATCTCCGAGCACACCGCCGAACGGCACGTAGAGAACATCCTGGCGAAACTCCAATTGAGCTCGCGCGTGCAGATCGCCACCTGGGTCAAGGGCCGGCGAGAGCGCGATCACGCGACTTGATGCGGGAGGCCCGCTACTAGGGAACCTTCCCTATCGTTCGGATACCTCCCTATGCGTCCCGGAACCTTCCCTATGCCCTCCCGCCACCGAAAGTTAGGGAGTTTCCCTGAAGGTAGGTCTTCGCCCGCTGCCTAACGTCCGGCCAGGATCTGCCCCCATGAGGTGGGACGGTCGGGCATAACCAAACTATCGGACAGGAAAGGCGGGACGATGATGCGCGGATCACCTAGGACCACGAAGTTGACGGTGTGGCGCGCTAGCCATCCCGCAGTCGCGGCGGCGATAGTGCTGGTGTTGACGTCTACCGCCCTTGCACCGGCGCGGGCGAGTGATCCGATGATTCCCTCTACGTCGTCCCAGCCCGGCGCCGAGGCCGGAGTGATCCCTCTGAAGGTGGGCGACGAGGCCTTCTGGGACGGTCCCGAAGGCATCCATCAGCCCCTTCCTCAGGTGGCCTTCGATCTCCTGCGGATCGACGACCTCTGCGGCGTGGAGTCCGTCCGGTGCATCGATTACCGCATCGAGGTCGAGGACCCCGCATGGCGCCTCCGTGTGGCATTCGATACGCCCGACGACTTCGATGCCGAGAACGGAGACTCTTTCGACCTCTACCTTTACGACCCCGCGGGGCAGCTGGTCGACACCGCGGGAAAAGGCGGCGAGGCCTATCCATTTCACCGCTTCGCGGGGGAGGCGTTCGCCGAGAGCCCTGAAGTCGGAAGCTGGACGGCCCGGATGGTCGTCTTCCGGGCGAGTGACGCGACGTTCCGGATGCGCGCCAAGCTCGAAGAGGAACCGAAGCGTCCGGCAGGGAGGCGACCCTTGTTGCCCAACATGCGCATCAGCCCGCCGTTCGAGCTCACTTTCGCCACGCCCGTAGCCGTGGCAACCGGTCCCTCGATCTACGGAAGCCCGACGAACGGCTGCCTGGCGGACGAGATGGCCCAGTACAGCCCTACGCGCTGCCTCCGCTTCAGCATGGGTCCGGTGAACGTGGGCGACGGACCGCTCGACCTGGTCTTCGTGCCGGGCGCCGACCCCACCAAAGGCGAGGTCGTCCAGCGGATACAGCACTCCACGGGCCCGAGCTCAGAACGCCCTGCAGGGACTTACGAGTACCACGCGACGCACACTCACTACCATCACGCTGGGTTCACCTTGCCTGAGCTGTACCGGGTCGTCGACCCGGCCAAGGGTCTACTCGAGCTCGCCGCCACAGGACACAAGGTGGGCTTCTGCATGTACGACATAGCGCTCGTGGGGTGGCAGACCTTCAACAACGACGCAGGGACCCATCCCTGGTCGAGTTGCCACGGAGGAGTAGCGGAGGATCCTCTTCAGGGGCAGACGGTCGGATTGTCCCGAGGGTGGTCAGACAACTACCCCTATACCTTGCCCGGGAACTTCATCGACTTCGGCAACAATCCCGACGGGCTCTACGTCGTGCGGCTGAAGGCGAACCAGTCGGATTCGATCCACGAATCGAACTATCAGGACAACTTCTCCTACGCGTACTTCAAGGTGACCGGTGACGAGATCGAGGTGCTCGCCCGCGGCTACGGGAAGTCGCCGTGGGACCCGCACGCGTCCCCGGCCGATGACATCAGAAATGGGGTAGCCGACCACTAGGGCTTGCCTCGCGTGTAATCCGAGCATTCTTCTGCTGAGCTAGCCGCCCTGAGCAGACGGAGCAAGCTGGTTGCCGGCGCATGGTCCCGGCTCTTGAGAAATCAACAAGTCAAAGCACCGACGAAGAGTCCTTCGTAGGGACTGTGTCAAACAGGAAGCGGTTTGCAGGAGGAGTTTCGAGCCTGCACGAACTTGTCCTGAGTCTCGCCACTTTAGTTTTCGCCTTAACCAGCACGGGGGGTGACATGTTCCGGGTTCGTCTGCTCTCGCTCACTCTGGCAGCACTCACCCTAGGCGCCACTATCCCGAGCAGCGCGCCGGCGAGAAACAGAGCCGGCAAGGAGTTCTCCTTCAGCGGTAAGGGATGCGTGGAGACCGAGGCGTTCTTCCTGGTCGATCCGGCGGTGCTCGATCCGTACGTCCCCGATAAGTACAAGATTGCGGTGGTCTTTGCGGGGAAGGGCGAGCTGATGGTCACGATCACCGATTGCGACGAGATCTCCGTTAACGGCAAGCGCGGGCGTCCTGGCATCATCGGGAAGGCGGGGATCTACATCGAACCTCCGATTCCATCCCGGTTGGACTTCGATTACTACGGTCTGTGGCAGGTGGGCAACGTGGCGGCGCTCCGCAAAGGTTTCGGCAAGCTTGGCCTCGAGTCCCCTTTTGTGAAGAATCCCTCGTTCTCATCCACGACGGGCGACTACGACGCGGATGCCTCCATGCCTCAGCCGGTAGGCCCTTACCGGATAAGGATGGCCAACCCCGCTGGCGTAGACGTCCTTGTCGGCTACGACTCGACGTTCTGGTACGAGACGCGTGCGGGCACCGTGACGGTAGCGCAGACGGCGGAACCCACATACAGGACGGGGCTCGCCTTGTTCGAGACATCGCCGGACTCCGCGGTGGGGGCGATGATCGGCGGCGCGACGCGGCCGGCCGACAGCGGAACACTCGCCCACATCCCCGTTCTGGAAGCAATGGTGCGACGCGTCCCCTGACTCCGCGGCCCGCCGCTTGGCGTCGATACGCACCTTGGCGACCCGTTGCGCCACATGAAGCCGGACCCCCCAGCACCCCTCGTTTGGTCGCCGGAGCGATCCGCGATTTGGCTCGGCTGACCTTGGGCTTCAAACGCCTCTCGACGAGCTGGTGGCTCCGTCTATTCATCTCCCTGGATCGAAACGACTTATCCGGGAGAGCAGGTCATCGCCGTCGCTTTGCTCCACCTCGATGTCTTCGACCACCTTGCCGTCGCGCAGGCGGACGATGCGGTCGCATCGGCTCGCAACGACGGGATCGTGCGTCGCGACAACTACCGTCATGCCGCGGTCGTCTCGCAACTGCAGCAGCAGCTCAAGAATCTCCGCACCGGTCGTGGAATCGAGATTCCCCGTCGGTTCGTCGGCAAGCAACAGCCCGGGGTCGTTGATCAACGCGCGCGCGATCGCGACTCGTTGCGCTTGGCCTCCCGAGAGTCGCGACGGTAGCGAGCCGCTGCGATCTCCTAGTCCGGTCGCCGCGAGCAGTTCGCCGGCCTTGGCGAACTTGTCGAACTGCGTCCTGTAGGGCAGCAACGGCGCGACGACGTTGTCGAGCACGGTGAGCGCGGGGAGTAGGTGGAATCGCTGGAA
>DATADF010000136.1:0-6934 GCA_036258695.1 Actinomycetota bacterium | reverse complement strand
GAGCAGACGCGCGGCCTCGACCTCGACCGCCATGTCCGCGAGGTGGTTCTGAATCGATTGATGTTGGCCGATCGGCACGCCGAAGGCCTCTCTGTCCTTCGCGTAGTCGATGGCGAACTCCAGGGCAGCACGCGCTATGCCTACCGCCTGTATCGCGACATACGGTCGAGTCACCTCGAACGTGCGCAGAGCGGCAGAGGATCGACCGCTCGTCTCGCCCTTTCGGGCTTTGTCGAGTTTCGCCTCGAGCTTGTCCATGCCGCCGAGCACCCGGTCGATCGGGATGCGGCAGTCCTCGAGGATCACCTCACTCGTGTCCGATGCTCGGATTCCGAGCTTCTTTTCCTTCTTCCCCGGACTGATCCCCGGGTCCTCGCTCGTGATGATGAAAGAGGCTTGCCCGCGGTGCCCCAAATCGGCGTCGACCGTTGCCACGATGATGTAGTAGTCGGCGACGCCACCGTTCGTGATGAAGACCTTGCGACCATTGAGGACCCATTCGTCGCCCTCGCGCACCGCCCGGGTGCGGAGGTTCCGGACATCGGATCCGGCCTGGGGCTCGGTCACGCCGAAAGCCGCGACCTTCGGCTCCTCGACCGTCCCGAAGAACTTGGGCGCCCATTCGAGGAGCTGCTCGGGACTCCCCACGCTGGCCAGGGCCGACAGCGGGAGACCGGATCCCAGGATCGCGAGCCCGATGCCCGCACACCCCCAGAACAGTTCCTCCTGGATCAACATCAGGGTGAGGCCGCTCGGATCCTGCTGGGCCTGGATGTAGATGTCGGGGCCGTAGAGGCCGGTCTCGGCCGCCTTCTTGATCACGGGCCAGGGAAATTCCTCGGACTCGTCGTACTCGGCCGCTACCGGCCGGATCTCCTTTTCGGCGAATTCGTGGGCCCACTTCCTGATCTCGATGTGCTCTTCACTGAGGGAAAAATCCACAGGTCCTCCGCTTGGGATAACTTGACTCGGCAGTCAAGTTTTACCCTGAAAAGATACCCCAGCAACCGCCTCGGAAGGAAGGTTATGGAAGAGCCGGACGGCCTGGACCTGGAGACTGCGGAGGCGCTGGGCATCGCGCACGAGGCTGCCCCTGGGGGTGAGGTCGCATCCTCGGTGGGCCGAGCTCCCAAGGAGGAGTCGATCTCCTACGAGCGCCTCTACCGTCTGTGGGAGCAGTCCAACTGGTCGGCGACCCAGATCGATTTCTCCGTCGACAAGGAGCACTGGTACTCGAAGCTCACCGAACGCCAACGCGAGGCCGCGCTGTGGAACTACGCGATGTTCCTGGTCGGCGAGGAGGCCGTTGCTCGCACGCTGACGCCAGTGCTGGACGCTGCCCCAAGCCACGAACAAAGCATCTTTCTCACCACCCAGATAGTCGACGAGGCGCGCCATCACGTGTTCTTCGATCGCTTCATGCGCGAGGTCGCCGGGCTCGGGCGTGACCGGGAATCGACTCTGCAGGAGATGCAGCCGTATCTGACCTGGGGATTCGAGAATGTCTTTGCGGAGCTCGACCGCACAACCGAGGCACTGCGCAAGAAACCCAAGGATCGTGCGCTGCTCACGCAGACGGTAGCTCTCTATCACCTCGTCATCGAGGGACTGCTCGCGATCCCCGGTCAACACTTCATTCAGCGCTACACCGAGAAACTCGAGATCCTGCCCGGGTTCACCGAAGGCATCAACAACGTCTCGCGGGACGAGTCGCGCCACGTCGCCTTCGGGATCAAGTTTCTAGGCGACTTGATTCGGTCGTCGAAAGAGGCGCGCGCGGCGGCGATCGAGTTGTGGGACCGGGTGCTGCCCTATTCCGTCGGCGTCTTCGTGCCCCCCAATCGCGATCCCTCATATGCCGAGTGCTTCAACTTCACGCTTGAAGAGATATTTGCTTTCGGCCTTCGAGGTTTCGAGACGAAACTTCGTCGTCTGGGAATCGACCCGTCCGAGATCAGGCTTCTGGGATCCATGGATCGGGATCTGTCGTATGAGGAACGAGCCCGCCAGACGTGGGTGCTCATCAATGCCGGCGTAATCGGTGACGACCGGAGGGAACCCGAGGTCACCTTCGAGGCTTTTGAGATTCTGTTCGCCGGCATGGCCCGGCTCATGGACATCGATGCCGCGCGCTCGGTCGGTGGACCGATCGAATGGGACTTCTCGGATGCCGAGCCATGGCACCTGGTCGTAGTCGACGGCCACGCCGAGGCGAAGCCGGGACGCGCGGGCGAGCCCGGCCTACGACTTGAGTGCGCGGCGGCGGATTTCGCCAAGATCGCCGTCGGGAGGACGGATCCCCGCTGGGCCTTATTGAAGCGCAGGCTCAAGGTTCACGGACATCTCAGCCACAGGACGAAACTTCCAAAGCTGTTTCCCTACTAAGGTGCCCCGGCCAGCAATGTTTAGGGGCTCCTGGCGGCTGCAAAGCTTCGCCATGCTGCGTTCTCGGTCGCCCGCATACGCCGGTATGCGGGCTCCCTGCGGCCTTGCCTTGCTCGCTTTTCGCGCGCCAAAATCTCGCCAACATCACTTGCCGGGGCACTAGCTATGGACTTCGATCTTTCAGAGGAGCAGCAGGCATTTCAAAAGAGCGTCCGGGCTTTCGTGGACGATGCGATCCGCCCCCACGCCGAGCGCTGGGACGAGGAGCACAGGCTTCCGCTGGATGCCGTCGCGCAGATGGCCGACTTGGGATTGTTTGGGCTTCCCTTTCCGGAGGAGTACGGGGGCTCTGGCGCGGACTTCCTCACGCTCTGCTTGGCTATCGAGGAGATCGCGCGCGTCGACTCGTCTCTCGCGATCACGCTCGAAGCCGCCGTGGGCCTTGGGGCGATGCCCGTCTACCGGTTCGGGACCGAGGAGCAAAAGCAGCGGTGGCTTCCCCCGCTCGCGCGCGGGGAGGCACTGGCGGGCTTCGGGCTGACGGAGCCGGGCGGGGGATCGGACGCCGGCGCGACCAAGACCACTGCTCGGGTCGAGAACGGCCACTGGGTGATCAACGGCTCCAAGGCGTTCATCACCAACGCCGGCACCGATATCACGTCATTCGTAACGGTTACCGCCGTCACAGGATCTGAGGGCGACGGTCGCAAAGAGATTTCCGCGATCATCGTTCCGAGCGGCACCGAGGGCTTTGTCGTGGCGCGCGAGTACCGCAAGATGGGTTGGTGGCACTCCGATACTCGCGAGCTGAGCTTCAGCGACTGCCGCGTCCCCGAGGAGAATCTCCTGGGCGCCAGAGGTGACGGCTTCCGCAATTTCCTGAAGATCCTCGACGACGGCCGCATCGCGATAGCCGCGTTAGCGGTGGGTTTGGCCCAGGGGTGTGTCGACGAGAGCCTCGCCTACGCCCGTGAGAGATCGGCATTCGGTAAGCCGATCGGCTCGTTCCAGGCGCTGCAGTTCAAGCTTGCCGATATGGCGATGAAGACCGACCTTGCGCGCAACGCCTATTACCGCGCCGCGTGGCTCAAGGAGCGCGGGCGCCCGTACAAGAAAGAGGCGGCGATGGCGAAGCTCTACGCATCGGAGATCGCAGTCGACGTCGCTCGTGAGGCGGTCCAGATTCACGGGGGGTACGGCTACATGGAGGAGTTCCCTGTGTGCCGGCACTTCCGTGACTCCAAGATCTTGGAGATCGGCGAGGGAACGTCCGAGGTCATGAGAATCCTGATCGCCCGCGAGCTCGGTCTGCCGGAGGCGTAGCGGTTCCCACCAAGCAACTGGCGGTTTCCGATCATGACGTCGCGGAGGCGTGTGCCGCCGCTCGGATCGAAGGCCGGGTCGCGTTCGATACGGAGTTCCTGCGCGAGAAGACGTATCGCGCACGGTTATGTCTCGTTCAGATAACGGCGGGGGACGGAGTGGTCCTCATCGACCCGATTGGCGGCCCGGAGCTTCGCCCGATCGCCGTTCTCTTGGCGGATCCCGCAGTTGAGGTGATCGTCCATGCAGGGCGCCAGGACTTTGAGATTTTCCACGATGCCTATCAGGTGACACCCAAGCAGGTATTCGACGTGCAGATCGCGGCCGCATTCGCGGGGTTCGGCGCAAACCTTCCGTATGGCAAGTTGGTTGAAGCGGTCCTCGGCACCGTCCTCAAGAAAGGCGAGGCCTACACGGATTGGTGTCGCCGGCCGCTGTCCTCCGCCCAGACTGCCTATGCGGCCGACGACGTGCGCTATTTGATCCCCCTTGCCGACGCGCTGCGCGCCAACCTGCGGCAACGGGGCCGAGAGGAGTGGCTCACCGATGAGATGCACGAGTTGGAGGAGCCGGCCCTCTACCAGAACTCACCGGAAGAGGCCTACAAGCGCGTCTCCGGTCAGGGTTCCCTGTCCGGCCGCCAGCTGGCCGTGCTGAAGGAGCTGGCGCGCTGGCGGGAGCAAGAGGCGGCGCGTCGCGACTTACCCCGTGGCTGGATCGTCAAGGACGTCAGCCTGATCGAGTTGGCTCGACGAGCGCCGACCGACCGCTCCGGTTTGAAGGCGGTTCGCGGCCTGAACGAAAAGATGATTGAACGTGCCGCGCCGGCAGTGTTAGCAGCGATTCAAGCCGGGCTCGCAGCTCCGCCGGTGGAACGGCCCCGCGCGCCCGATCGGCAACTCGCCGCTCGCGCCCGAGCGGTTGCCACCCTCGCCGACCCGGTTATTCGCGCGCGGGCGGACGCTGCCCATATCGCGAGGGAGCTGGTCGTTACGCGTGACGAGCTCGAAGCGTTTCTGATGGATGCCTTTACAGGCGCAGACTTGACTCGTCACTCGCTGTGGCAGGGGTGGAGGAGAGAGCTTGTGGGCGATGTCGTGATGGCGCTGGCGGAGGGCCGGATTGCGTTGCGCGCTACCGATCGGGCACCCTTCGTTGCCGAGGTCCCCTCCGGTTAGCGACCTGCTGGTGGCTTCCCAGGGCCCTCGGCATCTGTCGGGGTAAAGGTGCTTTCATTGATGGTCGTGATACGAGGAGCTCGCCATGGCTGATGAAGAGGAACGTATAGCTCTCTTTATCGACTTCGAGAATCTCGCGCTGGGCGCGCGCGACCGCGGTGATCCGCTGGATATGGCAGTCATCATGGACGCGCTGTCGGAACGCGGACGCGTAGTTGTCCGCCGCGCCTACGCGGACTGGAACCTGTTCTCGGAGCATCGAGCGGGCCTCGTCGCCCAACGCATAGAGATGATCGAAGTGCCGCAAAGATCCGGAATGGTGAGAAAGAACGCCGCCGACATCAAGCTCGCCGTGGATGCGCTAGAACTGGCTTTCGAACGCGCCTTCATCACGACGTTCGTAATCGCCTCCGGAGATTCGGATTTCACGCCGCTCGTGTTGAAGTTGCGCGAGTTGAACCGGCGAGTGATTGGAGTGGGCGTCGAGGGTTCCACTTCGGAGCTTCTGCCCGGAGCGTGTGACGAGTTTCTCTTTTACGAGAGGCTGCTCACGGGTAGCAGCGGAAAATCATCCGAGTCGCGTCGCGATGCTGATCGCGAGAGCGGCGCGGATGGAGGGTCGACCGAGCTCGCGGACCTAGCGCGCCGCGTAACTCGCACCCTGGCCGGACTGCAACGGTCCACCGACGGCCCCGTACTTTCCTCGAGCATCAAGCGCGCGATCCTGCGCAAGGACCCAACCTTCTCTGAAGGGGACTATGGGTTTCGCGCCTGGGGCGAGATGATGCGTCACCTCGAGGCCCGCGGTGTGGTCGAGTTGAATCCGGGAAGTGCGGAAGGTGACCCCACCGTCGACTTTCCCGCAGACGGAGGCAGTGAGGAGCGAGCCTTTAGCCTGCTGCGAGAGATCGTCGCGGACCTGGAATCGAGGAACGGGCCGGCCCAGCTTTCGGGGCTGAAGAACGAGCTTAGAAAGCGCCACCCGGGATTCAGCGAGAAGGACTTTGGTTACGGGGGCTTCCTTCAATTCGTAAAGGCCGCTTCGGCCAAAGGAACCATCAACCTCGAATGGGACGACCAAGCGGAGGACTACTTCCTTACAGTCTCCTAGTCGTCCTTCCCGTCGGTATCCATGTCATCGATTTGTTCCTCGACTTCCTCACCGAACTGCTCGGCGTCCTCCTCCACGTCGTTGATCGTTTCTTCAACGTCGCGTACGTCCTCCCGATCGCACGCGATGCCGACTCCTGAACTCAAAACAAGGGCGAGGAAGAGCGATGTGCGACGCAACTTCTTTTCGTGGGTCATTGCAACTCCGGCTTCGAATAGACAGTTCTCGTCGGTTTTACCCGGACGGGTGTCTGGCGAATCGACTACGCAGTAGTGACTTGGTGAAGCCCCAGCCGTAGCCCATGGAGCGCGGCTTCTTGGTTTGGCCCGCGAGCCGCGGCCGGTCGCTCGCCGGCACCTCGACTATTGAAAGCCCCCTGCGCGCCGCGCTCACAATCAACTGCGGCACATAGAACTGATCCTCGGTGATGACGATCCCTCGGGCGGCATCGGCGGTCACGGCGCGAAAGCCCGTAGATGGATCGCTGATTCGCGTCCCCACGAGCGCACTCACGACTCGCGAGAAGAGCCGAATTCCGAATCGCCGGAGCCGCGGACCCTTGAGCTCCCCGCCGAGCACCCGGGATCCCTGCACAAGATCGGCGCGGCCTTCGAGCAGAGGAACCAACAGCCGTCCGATCTCGGCGGGATCGTGCTGGCCATCTGCGTCGAGCGTCGCGACCATGGTCGCTCCCGCCTCGAGCGCGGTTTGGAGCCCGACTCTCACCGCCGCCCCAGATCCGCGACGCGGATGCTGATCGACCACCGCGACGCCGAGTTCTCTGGCGACATCCTCTGTGCCGTCGTCGCAGCCATCCGCGACTACAAGGGGAACAAGTGGGATGCCTGCGGCGGATGCCGGGAAGTCCCCAAGCACGACGGGCAAGGACTCGGCCTCGTTGTGCGCGGGAATCACGACCACGCAGAAGGGTGGAGAC
>DATADF010000135.1:0-9785 GCA_036258695.1 Actinomycetota bacterium | reverse complement strand
TCCAGGCTCCCGGTCATCGGTCGGATCAACGGCCTTGCGCTGGCCGGAGGCTTCGGCTTGGTGCTGGCGTGCGATCTCGTCGTCGCGGTCGACGAGGCGGAGTTCGGAACCCCTGAGATCGACGTCGGGCTGTGGCCGTTCATGATCACGGCTCTGATCCACAGAAGCGTTCCGCGCCGCCCTGCCTTCGAGATGATGCTGACGGGGCGACGCATCACGGCCGAGGAAGGACGCCAACTTGGTTTCGTGAACCGGGTCGCGTCGCGCGCGGAGCTGGACTCGGCGGTGAGCGAACTCGCCGAGCAGATTGCATCGAAGAGCCCACTCATCGTCGAGCTGGGGAAACGGTCCTTCTACAAAGCGGACGGATTGCCTTTCGACGCCGCGCTGGAATACCTCGCGGGAATGCTGACCCTGTGCCTCGAGTCCGAGGACACCGTCGAGGGCGTTACGGCCTTCCTACAAAAGCGCCCTCCCGAATGGAAGGGGCGCTAGTCGCTCACACCGTGATCGGCAGGAATTTCTCGCAGGACAGCGCTCGCTTGCGCTCCTTGGGCGTGCCCACGCACGTGTCCTTGCCAGGCCCGCCGTTCATCGTGTCGACGCCCGAGCCGCCTTTCAGCACATCGCTGCCCGCGCCGCCCTTGAGCTGATCGCCGCCGCCGCCACCCAACAAGCGATCGTTGCCCAACCCTCCGTCCAGGAGATCGTTGCCGGCCGCGCCCGACAGCACGTCGTTGCCCGCATCGCCGAAGACCTGGTCGTTGCCGCCGCCGGCGTTGAATCGATCGTCGCCCCCCTCCAGCTGAGCGCGATCCACCACTGCCGTCCCGGCCAGGTCGTCGTCTTCCTGTGTGCCCTGGGTCAGGGCCGGTCCGCTACCGACCGGAGTTGCCTGCGGGATGTCTCCAAGGTTTGTGTCGAAGATGTTCCACCCCGCGACCACTCTGCCCGAGGCATCGCGCGCCACAGAGGCGTCGTCGGGGGAGTCGTTCGTCGTAGGAGAAAGCTGGTGGACCTCGCCGAAGACCCCGCCGGCCGTCGTCGATTGATAGACCTCGTTCACCTGGCCGTCGCCGTTGTGGTCGTTGATCCAGACCGCGGTGAACTCACCTCCGCCCGCGGCAATCTCCATGTTTTCGCGGCCGATGGTCGGGCCCGCGACCGCCGGGGCATCACTCAGTATTTGCAAGGGACCGAACGTGCCGGCTGCATCCGAAGTGCGAGCGAGGACCTGAGCCTCGGCGTTTACGTTCATCGAGAGCAGCAGCGCGGCCTTACCCGACTCGTCGATCGCAACCTCGTGTTGTCCCGGGCCGAACCCGGCCTCGTTGTTCAGAGGCGTGGGCTGCACCGCACCGAATGTTCCGGAGACATTCCCGTACCTCGCTTCTACTCGGAATAGAGAACACGAGGTCCCTGCAGGGCACTCGTTGGCCGGCACCGCATCCTCATAGGCAAGGACCGCGCTGCCGGAGGAGTTGACCGCGAGGTCGGGGTCGCCGGCTCCCTGGTCAAGCGTCTCAATCGTGAAGGGCTGTCCGAAGGAGCCACCCGCGGGCGCGGTCGCTCCGCGGATCAATTCCTCGCTTTGCGTAGTGGTCTCCCAGACCGCCAGCACGTTTCCGCTCGCGTCGATTGCAATGGTCGGATTCTGCGCGCCGGCGGTTGCTTCCAGGGTCACCGGATCGCCGAACGAGCCCCCGTCGAGCAGAGCTGCCCTGATCGACGGCGGGCCGCTGGCGGTTCCACCCTCCTGCCAGATGATCGCAGCGCGACCGGAATTCGAGATCGCGACTTCAGGATTGCTCGGCGTGCCCAGGAATGCATCGGTCACCAACTGCGCAGGCGTGAATCCGGCAGTTCCCAGACGCACCGCGGCAAAGACTCCGGCCCAGCCGATGATCGCGTTGCCGTTAGGCGACTCTGCAAAAACCAGAACGTCGACACCACTCGCACCCGGAAGGGGCACTTCCGCGCCGAAGCGGCCATTGGCGGGCCGAGTCGCGTAACGCACCGCGCCGCGGGATGTCCAGACCGCGGTTGCCGTGCCTTGCGAGTCGATCCCGACGAGCGTGTCGTCGGTGCCGCCCTCCTCGGACAGCGTCTGCACGGTCTCATGGGTGCCGGCAGCGGGCAGCGCCGAAGCCATAACGATTGCTGCGGTCAGTGCGGCGAGGCGCGCGATACGAGAAGCCGATGTCACGTGATCCCCCTCTATAGGCAGATAGAAGCCACGGAGTTTGCCACATGGCATGGCCTATTGAGGTCGGCCCTGCCTCCGCTTCCTGTGGAGGCAGCGAGCGACTTTCTAGCTCAAGCGAACCCGCACCTGGCGTATCAGGAACCATGCAAACAGTGCCAGAGCGCCGATCGGAATCACGAACCCGGAGGCGACGATCAGCCCGGCAACGACATCGAGTGCACCGGCCAATGCCTGCTCCCAGGCCCGCCGCAGAGTGCCCGGTGGGGCCGCCGGTTCCCTGTCGGTGCTGAACTTCGCGGTGATCGTTCCGAGGGAGGTCTGATCCTCGAGATAGCGAAGCTGGCCCCTAATCCGCTCGATTTCGAGCTGCACAGAGCTCAGCTCTCCGTGCACGCGGATCGTCTCTGACACGGTTGTTGCCTCATCCATGAGGCGCAGCAAGACTGCCTCCTGGGTACGCCAGTTACGAAGGCGTGCTTCGAGATCTACGAACTCTTGGCTGACGTCTTCGCCACGCACCTCGGCAGCCGTGACGTCTCCGAGCTCCCGCAAATCGGCGAGCGCCATCTCGAACCTCCGTGATGGCACTCTCAGTGTGACCCTGGCTTGGCGCGCATCCCGATCGTCGACGTTTGTCGCCAGCACGAAGCCACCGTGACGGCTGGCGATCGCGATTGAGTCCTGCATCGCACCGTCGAGCTCATCGTCTTCAACCGCGACGGCGATATGCGCCGTCTTGATCACCGAAGGTCCGATCGAAGCAGCGCGAGTGGCGGGTGAGTCCTGATCCCCGCCGCCGGCGGCCGACACCGCGTCATTCGTTGTTGTGTAAGACACCCCGGCCTCGCCGCTTCGAAGCGACGATCGCCTCGTTTGGAACGCATCCGAATCCTGCGGGGCATCCATCGCAGCGCTGCCGGCGCCGTCGCCCTCTTCGTCCGTTCCTCCGCACGCGGCCGCGATCACTAGAACACCCAGGAGCATGCCGGCGACCAGTCGCCGTCGAGTTTGGCTCACGCTTCCTCCCCTCTCCATCTGCTAGTGAGACGGAACAAGGGATCCGTAGGTTCCACAGTGAGCCTGCGGCCCGCTAACCCGACGCTACTACAGCGATAGTAGCCAGGAGTAGGAGTAGCCTGTAGGACGACGAGGCCCGGGTAGGCATCGGCGCTGTGGGCGCCGGCGAAGGGCCCAAGGTGGTGCCTGATGTCCGACGCGCAACAGGCCGCGGGGGCCGCGCCCGCCCCCAGCCCCTCCGCTCCGCCGCAAGATGCGGCCCCGGAGCGCACCGCGATCACCTACACCTACGAGGGTCCATCGCTGGCGGAGGCCACCGCCGAGCTCGCCGAGAAGAAGGACAAGTTCCGGGCGATGGGGGGGCCGGAGCGCGTCGCTCGTCAGAAGCAAGACGGCAAGCTCACCGTGCGCGAGCGACTCGACCTGCTGTTCGACGCCGGCACTTTCTTCGAATACTCGCTGCTGGCCCATCACCAATCGCAATCTCCCGCGATGCAGGGGAAGTTCACTCCGGCCGACGGCGTCGTAACTGGGATCGGCGAGATCGACGGGCGCAAGACGGCCGTCATCGCCTACGACTTCACCGTTATGGCCGGGTCGATCGGGATGATCACTGAGTTGAAGGCCACGCGCCTGCGCGAGCTCGCACTGCGCGAGCGGATTCCTCTGGTGTGGTTGATCGACTCCGCAGGAGCGCGCATCCAGGAGGCGACCGGTTCGATGTTCGCTCGCACGGGCGATCTCTTCCGCGAGCAAGTCATCATGAGCGGGGTGATCCCGCAAGTGGCGGCGATGATGGGGCCGGGCGCCGCGGGGACGGCTTACATCCCCGGACTCGCCGATTTCGTCCCGATGGTCAGGGGCACCTCCAACATGGCATTGGCCGGCCCTCATCTCGTCAAAGCCGCCGTCGGAGAAGACGTAAGTGCCGAGGATATGGGCGGCTCGAAGATCCATTGCAAGATCTCAGGGGTCGCCGACCTCGAGGTTGCGGACGACGAAGCTTGCCTCGACGCCGTGCGCAAATATCTCTCGTACTTCCCGTCCTCGAACCTCGAACAGCCTCCCGTAATCGAAGCCAAGGATCCGATCGATCGTCGCGCCGAAGATCTAGTCGACATCGTGCCGGCCAACCCCCGCCAGGCTTATGACATCCACAAAGTCATTGCCGCCATCACAGACGACGGGGATTTCTTTCCTATGAAGCCCGACTGGGCGCGCAACATCGTGACGGGCTTCGCGCGCTTCGGCGGACGATCGGTGGGCATCGTGGCCAACCAACCGAAGTTCCTCGGAGGCGCGCTCGATGTGAATGCCGCCGACAAGGCGGCGCGCTTTGTGTGGCTCTGCGACGCGTTCAATATCCCCCTGGTCTTCTTGATGGACTGTCCCGGGTTCATCGTCGGCAGTGCGGTGGAGAAGCAGGGCATCATCCGCCACGGCGCCAAGATGTTGTTTGCCGTCGCCGAGGCCACAGTGCCTAAGGTCACCGTCGTGCTGCGAAAGGGATACGGAGCCGGCTACTACGTTATGAACGGGCGTGCCTACGAGCCCGACCTAATCGTGGGGTGGCCCACCGCGGAGATCTCGGTCATGGGCCCGGAAGGAGCGGTGAACATCATCTTCCGTAAGCAGATCGAGGCGATGCCCGAGAACGAGCGCGACGAGGCCCGCAACAACATGGTGTCGATGATCCGAGAGCAGATCTCACCGTACGTCGCGGCGGGGTGGTCCTTCGTGGATGACCTCATCGACCCCGCCGACACGCGCGCCGCGATCTGCCGGGGATTGGACGCGGCCGCCACCAAGAAGATGGAACGTCCGTGGCGCAAGCACGGCGTCCTACCTGTGTGAGTTATGCGTCGGCGACCCGTAAGCCCATGGCGTCCTCTCCGCTGGCCCGTCCTATTGCTCGGTGCCGTTCTCGTCTACGGAACCGTGGGCTACATGGTTTTGGAGGACTGGAACTTCGTCGACTCGCTTTATATGACCGTAATAACCCTGACGACGGTCGGCTTCCTGGAGGTCCAGCCGCTCGACACCGGCGGGCGACTCTTTACGATCAGCCTGCTGATCCTCGGAGTCACGCTCGTAATCGTCACGCTGACCTTGGCCGCCGGCTCGATCGCAGAGGGCGGGCTAGGTGAAAGGACGAGGAGGAGGCGCATGGAGCGTCGGATAGCCGCTCTCAAGCAGCACTTCGTCATCTGCGCGTACGGTCGTGTGGGCCGCACGGTCGCGCGGGAGCTCGAGGCCGAAGGCCAACCCTTCGTCGTCATCGATCGCGACGACGAGCTCGAGGACGACCTCCTGCAGGACGGAGTCGTGTATGTGATCGGCGACCCGACGTCGGAGACGGTTCTCCGGAACGCCGGGATCTACAAGGCCAAGGGACTCGTCTGCGCCGTCGACGATGACGCGGACAATGTCTTCATCACCCTGGCGGCTCGGTCCCTCAATCCGGATCTGTTCATCGTGGCCCGCGCCTCGGAAACGACCTCGGCCGACCGGCTGTACCGAGCGGGCGCCGACCGCGTGGTCTCGCCGTACGCGACCAGCGGCCGCCAGATGGCGCTGCTCGTGACGAAGCCGAGGGTCGTCGACTACATCGATTTGGTGGCGCGCGAGATGACGCCGCTGCGAATCGAGGAGATCTTGGTCGAGGCCCAGTCCGACCTCGAGGGCCGACGACTCGGTGACGCGGCGGCCGCTAACGTGGTCGTGGCGGTGAGGCGCGACGACGGCGAGTTGATCCGCAACCCCGAGCCCGATCTGATCCTGCAGGCCGGTGACCTGCTGGTCTTGCTCGGGGAGAAAGAAGCGCTGCGCGCCATGGAGCAGCCCTCACGTGCGGTGCGCGCCGCGCGCGCGGCACGGGCAGGACGCCGCTAATGGATTCCGCAATCATCACCTGCGCGCTCAGCGGAGTCGCGGCCGGGAAAGATCAGTGCCCGGCCATCCCATACACGCCTGAGGAATACGCGCGCGAGTCGCGTCGGGCGCGGGACGCCGGCGCGGCGGTCGTGCACATCCATGCGCGCTATCCCGATGGGCGGCCGAGCTTCCGTGTCGAGGAGTACCTCGCGATAACCCGAGCCATCCTCGAGGAAGTGCCCGACATCGTCATCAATTACTCGACCGGAGCGGTGGGTGTTCCGATGGAGGAGCGCGTGCACCACATCACTGAGCTCAGGCCGGAACTAGGCGCCCTCAACATGGGATCGATGAACTACGCCAAGTATTCGGAAAAACGTAAGGCTCTCGTCTTCGACTTCGTGTTTGCAAATCCATTCGCCGACATCATGTTCTTGTTGGAGCGGATGAATTCCGTCGAGGTGAAGCCCGAGTGTGAGTGCTTCGACACGGGCCACATAGGAAACGTCGAGCCGTTGATCGATATGGGTCTGATTCGCACTCCGATTCAGTTCTCTCTAATCCTCGGTGTGTTGGGCGGGGCAGGGGCCACCGCGTCCAATCTGGCTCACATGGCAAGCCTTCTGCCGCAGCCGAATACCTGGGAAGTGATCGCGATCAGCCGCGCCCAATGGCAGATGGTCGCGGCCGCGGCGGGCTTGGGAGGCAATGTTCGCGTGGGACTGGAGGACAACTTCTATGTGCCCTCCGGCGACATGGCCACCTCCAATGGCGATCTCGTCGATGCCGCTGCCCGACTCGTGGAGCTGTCGGGACGGCGCGTGGCCGACCCGTCCGAGGCGCGCGCCATGTTGTCGCTGCCTGATCCCCCGGACCGGTCCGCGATCCTCGGATCCACCGTTTCGCCGGATTCCGCGGTCGAGCAAGTGCTCGCCGATGGCTGAGGAAGTCCTTGCCGAGATGGTGGCGAACGTCTGGAAGGTCCTCGTCCATCAGGGCGATTCCGTGTCCTCGGGGGACACGATCTGCATCCTCGAATCCATGAAGATGGAAATCCCCGTCGAGGCGACTGCCGACGGCACGATATCGGCGATCAACGTCGTCGAAGGCGGCACGGTGCAGGAAGGCGACGTCATCGCGGTGATCGGCTGAGTCGGCGTTAGATGTCTGAGACCCTGGTCGAAGTCGCGAGTGAGGAGCACGTGGCGTGGCTCACACTCAACCGACCCGATGTGCGCAACGCCTTGTCGGCCGATATGTGCGACGACCTCGTAGTCGCGCTGCACGGGGTCGAGGCGGATGCAGATATCCGTGCCCTGGTACTCCGCGGCGCCGGGCCGGTGTTCTGCGCGGGTGCAGACATCGCAGGGCTCTCCGGTTCGGATGGAGCGCGGTTCCTGGAGTCCTTCGAAGCAATGCTCGAGGCCGTCGCCCGGACCCGCGTCGTGACGATCGCCGCGATCCATGGCGCCGCGCTGGGCGGGGGCTTCCAGTTGGCGACCGTTTGTGACTTTCGGGTGGCCGGACGCACCGCGAAGCTCGGCGTCCCCGCGGCCAAGCTCGGGATCCTGGTCAATTTCGAAAACGTGCAACGCCTCGTGTTGCTGGCGGGGATCGCGGCGGCGAAAGAGATGCTGCTTACAGGCTCGACTTATTCGGGTGAGGAAGCGGCCCCCGCGGGGCTGGTGAATGCGGTGGTGGACGATGGCCGGGTACAGGAGGCCGCACGCCACCTCGCCGGGCGCGTCAGCGCACTGGCGCCTCTATCCGTGCAGGGCGCAAAGCGCGCGATCCAGGCTGTAATCGATCATCTCGGTTCGGCTCGCGGTACGCAGAGCGCGACCGTTGCGGAGATCGACCGGCTGGTGACGGAGGCGTATGCCAGTGAGGACCTCGCCGAGGGCCTCGTGGCCATGGGCGAAAAGCGGCCGCCGAATTTCACCGGGCGCTAGCTCCTAAAGAGGCTTGCGGGAGCTGAATCCCTCCTCCGTGGAATGCCAATAGCCCACCTCGGCCTCGCCCAGCCGCCAGCAGAGGAAGGCATCGTCGCCGTCGATCATCGTGGGGAAGTCGATTAGCCCTGTGGATACATCGCGGAGCACGATCTCCCACTCGTCGAGTCGGCCGAGCAACTCGCCGACGCGACCGAGCGTCTCTTGCCACTGGTCGCGCTGACTCGAGCCGCCGTTCGTTGTCGCGGCTTGGGCCACGAGCTCTCGGATCTTCACTGCCTCCTCGAACTTCTCCCGCAGCTCGACCAGGGTCGGCGCCACATAGGGGAGTAACGCGTTGGCTTCTGCGAGTGTGTATTTCTTGTCCGCCACCACTAGAACACCCTATGTCCCCGGCTTGGGAACGTTGCCGCCCCGACTTAGCATCGACTCATGACCCTCGCCGATCGCATTCGAGCGACTTCAGAGATGTCGATGGAACAGGCCGAGTACCTGCGCCGCCTGTGCTCCTCGTGGCAGGTTCTCGCCGACCTTTCGTTTTCGGACCTTCTCTTGTATGTGAGAGCGCGCGGCGAGGACATATTCGAGATCGCCGCTCAAGTGCGGCCGTTCACCTCTCAAACTCTGTATCCGCAGGACATGGTCGGAACTCGCGTCACACAGCCCGAACAGCCGATCGTCGAACGAGCGCTCCGGGAGGGCCGCATTTGGACACAAAACGATCCGGTTCTCGTAGACGGCATCCCCATCCAGATGGACGCCGCCCCCGTGCGTCACCGCGACCATGTCATCGCGGTTGTGACGAAGGAGGGCAGCCCGGCGACGTCGCGAAGGCCGGGTCGCTTGGAGCAGGTCTATCTCCAGGCCGGCGAGCGCGTCTCCCGCATGGTCGCGTCGGGTCACTTTCCTTATCCCGATGTGCCCGTTGAGGAGTGGCCTCGTGTCGGCGATGGGCTCTTCGTTTTGGATCAGGACGCCCGCATCACCTGGGCTTCTCCGAACGCGCTTTCCGCGCTGCGGCGACTGGGTTTCCGGCACAACGTGCTCGGCCGCGAGGTCGACGAGCTTGGTCTTGGGGAGACGCCGGTTCGCAGAGCGCTGAAATCGCAGAGGCTGTTCGACGGCGAGCTCGTGCGCGGCGACACGCACGTGCGCCTCCGAGTGATGCCCTTAATCGAGGAGGGAGTATCGACCGGAGCGTTGGCGATCGCTCGTGATGTGACGGAGGTGCGCCAGAAAGAGCGCGTGATTTCGGTTAAGGATCAGACCATTCGCGAGATCCACCATCGCGTCAAGAACAATCTGCAAACGATCGCCAGTTTGTTACGACTGCAGGCCCGCCGGCTCAATTCCGAGGAGGCTCGAGCGGCGCTGAGAGAAAGCGTCCTCAGAATCGGCTCGATCGCGCTCGTGCACGAGACCTTGTCCGAGGATCCCGCCGACGTTGCGGAGTTCGGGGCGGTGGCGCGCCGGATCGCACAGATGGTCGGCGAGGGCTTGGTGCTTCCCGATCGGCACATAGACATCAAGGTCACGGGATCGACGGGCTCGTTGGGGGCACAAATCGCTACGCCTCTCGCCGTCACTCTTACCGAGCTGTTGCAGAACGCCGTAGAGCACGCGTTTCCAAATGAGGCCTCGGGCACGGTGTCGGTCGAGATGTCGCGCGCCGACAGCGAAGTCGTCATCGTCGTTCAGGACAACGGAGTCGGTCTTCCTGATCACATGGCGTCGCC
>DATADF010000134.1:0-4213 GCA_036258695.1 Actinomycetota bacterium | reverse complement strand
GCTGGCTCTGCCGGCGACCTGGGCCTCGTCCGTCCCGTGTTCCGCGGAGATTGAGACCGATCTACGGCGGGTCACGGCAAGGAGGAACAGGCCAACGGCGAGCCAGATCAGACCTGGGGTCAGGATCCCCATCTCCTCTTCGATGCCGACGTTGTCGCCGGAGTAGGCATCCGCGACGGCGGTCTGGATGAATGACGACGCGAGCGATGTGATGAAAACCGCCGCGACGAGCACCACGACGAACCCAACCCACCGCTGCGCGCCCGCCCAGCGCACCGCAACGAAGGCGCTGAGCCCTACCGCACCCACGACGATCCCACCGACGCCCAAGAAGTAAAGAACCCCCTCGAGCGGCTGGAAGTGGCGGTTCATGGCGATGATCGCGAGCGATTTGACCGTCCACGCTCCGCCGCCCACAACCGCCGCGAGCTTGCCGATCTGGATGAGATTGTGCATGTGCGTCCGTTTACCCCCGCTCGTTTGTGCCCCCGGCAGGATTCGAACCTGCGCACCACGCTCCGGAGGCGTGTGCTCTATCCCCTGAGCTACGGGGGCCTGACTCTCAGGCTATTTCATTGGTGAAATACCGGCGCCGTTAGCATCCGCTTCAATGCCCAAACGCAAGCGCGTTCTCATCTGCGACGACGATCCTGCCGTTTTGCGCCTGATCGAGGTGAACCTCGAGATCGAAGGGTACGAGGTCCTTGCCGCGCATCACGGAGAGGAGGCAGTGGCGATCGCGCAAGCCGAGAAACCGGATTTGGTCATCCTCGACGTGATGATGCCCCGGCTCGACGGCTACGGCGCCGCGAAGAAGCTCAAATCGCTGCCCGAGACCAAGGACATCCCGGTTGTTTTCCTGTCCGCAAAGACGCAGCAAGTTGATATCGACAAGGGCAAGTCCTACGGGGTCGCCGACTACATGACCAAGCCATTCGACCCCATAGACCTGATCGAGATCGTCGAACGGCTGACCGCTTGATCTCTGGGCTGAGTTGATCACCGACCGCCTGGAACAGCTTGTCCTCGAGGCACTCGACAAACTGCGTCAGGACGGGCTACTGAGCATCCAAGCTCCTCCGACAATCGAATTCGAGCGCCCGAAGCGTCGGGAACACGGCGATTGGTCGACGAATGTGGCTCTTGCCGTCGCCGGTGGGAAGTCACCTCCTCGCGAGATGGCCGCCGCCCTGGTGGACCGCCTTCCGTCCTCAGAGATAGTCGAGCGCGCCGATGTCGCGGGGCCCGGCTTCGTCAATTTCTTCTTGGCCCCGCAATGGCTGCACGACGTCGTGAGGCTCGCATGTGATCCAGATTCCGGATTCGGCCGCAGTTCGATTGGGGCGGGCCGATCCGTGAACGTCGAGTACGTGTCGGCGAATCCGACGGGCCAGATCAATGTGATCACCGGCCGCCACGCCTCGGTGGGGGATGCCATAGCGAATCTGCTCGAGGCGGTGGGCTACCAGGTCACACGTGAGTACTACTTCAACGACGCCGGCCGCCAGATGGATCTATTCGCGTGGTCGGTCGCCGTTCGTTATCTCCAGAGTTTCGGTCGCGATGTCGAGATGCCCGCGGATGGATACATGGGTGAGGAAGTAATTGAGCTGGCCCGTGAGGTCGCCCGCGATGTTGGAGATTCCCTCGTGGAACTCGATCAACAGCAACTCACCGGGAGGATGCTTGAGATCGCCGTCCCTCGAGTGCTCGACGCCATCAAGCAAACCCTTGAACGCTTTGGGACTCGCTTCGATATCTGGTTCTCCGAGAGTCGGCTGCGAGCCGGTGAGATCGATAAGGCGATCGCGATCCTGCGGGAGAAAGATTTCGTCGAGGACCGCGAGGGAGCAGTGTGGTTCAAATCAACGCTCTTCGGCGACGACAAGGACCGCGTCGTCGTGCGGAGCAATGGGGAACCGACCTACTTCGCCGCGGACCTTGGCTATCTCTTGGACAAGTTCAGTCGCGGTTACGACCACCTCATCTATCTATGGGGTGCCGATCACCACGGAACGGTTCCTCGCCTGCTGGGGGCTGCAGAAGCCTTTGGGTACGAGCGAGATCGAGTAGAGGTCAGGCTGGTTCAGATCGTCAGCCTGTTGCGAGGCGGTGCCCCCGTCGTCGGCTCAAAAAGAGCCGGAGCCGTCGTACCGCTCGATGAGCTCATAGATGAGATCGGCGTGGATGCAGCACGCTACACATACCTGACCCGTTCCTACGACGCGCATCTCGAGTTCGATATCGAGCTCGTTAAGCAACAGGCTCCCGAGAATCCCGTCTACTACGTGCAGTACGCGCACGCCCGCATCAGCTCGATCCTGCGCAAGGCGCAGGAGGAGGGCTTCGACTTCGACCCCGCGACCGACGACTTGACCCTCCTCGGGCACGACAATGAGGTCGAGCTCATGCGAAAGCTCGCGGCTTTCGAGGAACTCGTGCTGCTGGCCGCCGAGCGGCGCGCGCCCCACCGCGTCGCGGGCTATCTCGAGGAATTGGCGGCGTCGTTCTCGGCCTTCTATCGCGACTGCAGGGTCATGTCCGACGATGCTGAGCTAAGTCGCGCTCGCCTGGCTCTATGTCTCGCAACTCGCCGCACCCTTGCCGACGGCCTGGCGCTGCTGGGAGTGAGTGCCCCGGAGAGGATGTAACCCGAAATGGCAACCAGCTGGCTGCAGGTAGACGTCTTTGCCGAGGGCCCTTATCGCGGCAACCCGCTCGCAGTGATCCAGGACGCGGCATCGCTTACCGGCAGGCAGATGCAGGCGATTGCCTCGGAGATGAATCTCTCGGAGACCACGTTCGTAATGGACGTCGGCCGAGACGCGTACGAAGTTCGGATCTTCACTCCTAATAGTGAAATCGGTTTTGCCGGCCATCCCACCCTAGGAACGTTCTGGGCGCTCAACCATCTGGGGCTTCTCGACGATGACGCTGTGCAGAGATCGCGCGTCGGCGAGACGCGCGTGTGGCTGGACGGCGAGGTTGCCTGGTTCGAACGAACGGGTACTTCGGGCGAGGATCTCGAACGCACCGAAGCGAAATCATCGGCCAACATCGCCGAGGCGCTCGGCCTGCCGCTAGCAGACATCGGGCTGGAAGCGCGCGAGCTCGGCCGCAACGGTTTATTGCGGCCGGCTTTCTCCAACGCAGGTCTCGAGGACCAACTCATGGTCCCGCTAAAGAACCTCGATTCGCTGAGGGCCTGCCGACCGGTCCCGGATCTCCTCGGCCAACTTGCCCCCGTCGGCCTGTACTGCTTCACCGGACACCGAGCGGGAGTGCTACGGGCGCGCGGTTTCTTTCCCGGAGTCGGCGTCGCCGAAGACCCGGCGACGGGATCGGCCGCGGGTGCGCTGGGCCTCTATCTGGCGAGTCGTGTCGGAGCGATCGACTTCACAATTGAGCAGGGCGTGGAGATGGGTCGACCGTCCCGCCTCGATGTCAGTGCGGCCTCACCTGACAGAGTCAAAGTCGGCGGTAAGTGTCACCTCGTCCTCAGCGGACGGATCGACGTGCTGCCATAAGTCACATACTCGTCGGGAAGCCCGCTCGGGGGCCGAGGCCATCGCATCTCTTTCAACAATCTGGGACCACCGATCTGTCGGATCGCGATGCCTTCGCCGTTTTTCAACGAGTACGCGAGGCCGGAGATGCACATGCCGACGCAGTCGTCCGACGCGGTCGCCCACAGCTCTCCGGTGGGGCCAATCACGATGTCGAGGAAATCCCACATACCCGCGCAGCGTCCGTTGCAGGCGCCACGGTGCACCGGGTCGTCCGGGTCGTTGGCCGTTGCCGACAGGAAGACCGGGTTCCGACTGAGCGCGTTCGTGGACACCACCACGTGTTGGTTCCACGGCCGCTCGGGCCCTTGGCGGTCTTCGTCGGTAGAGCTCGGGAAGTTGATGGCGATCTTGCCGGGGTCTCCGGCGGTGATCACCGGAAAGTTGGCTTCCGTTACACCGGGCGGAGCGATCATCATCGGCTTCCCCCACGTCTTGCCGCTGTCGCGCGACACCGACAGGAACGGCAAACGGGTCTCCTGGGCCCACCAGACGAAATACAGATTGCCGGCGGTGTCGGATGCGACCGACAGGTGTGTTCCGGCAGCAGGGATGTCGCTGACTTGCACACGGGTCCATGAATCACCCGCGTCCTCGCTGATCGCGATCCACGGAAAGTCACAGTGGCCTTTGGGGACGAAGAGGCG
>DATADF010000133.1:0-4929 GCA_036258695.1 Actinomycetota bacterium | reverse complement strand
GGACGTGAATCTCGGGGCGACGATCCTGGTCGTGATCCTGGCCTTATTGATCTACGCCTGCGTGTGCTTCTGTGCGTGGCTGTTTGTTCTGCAGCGGCGCCGGGTGGGCTTGAAGGAAGCCGGGCTGCGGCCGGTCTCCCTAAGAGTGATGCTGCGGATGATCCCTCTGGGCCTCGCAGTCCTGTTCCTCAATGGAATGGTGATCGCCGCCAGCCGGCTGCTCTTCACGGACGTGCCCACCGCTACGGAGCAGGTCGTGGTCGGCGAGCTGCCCACTCCCGGTGAATTCGCCGTCCTGACTTTTCTGGTGGTGGGGGTAGCCCCTGTCGTCGAGGAGTTTCTTTTTCGCGGGCTACTGCTGCGCTATTTCCTCAGCAAGATGGCTCCTGTGTGGGCCATCGGAGCATCGGCTCTAGCATTTGCCGTCTTCCACGCGATCCCGGTCCTGATCCCGGCTCTGTTCGTGCTCGGCCTGTTCCTCGGCCGGGTCGCCCACAAGTACAACAGTGTCTTTCCCGCCATTGCCCTCCATGCCGTCAACAACGCCGTGGCCATGGTGGCGGTAGCCGGCGCCCTCTAGGGACTCAGCAGGGAATTCCAGGCAGTCGGGAGGGGTTGTTTGCCCCGAGGGGTACGGGTGGCGTATTCTTCCCGGTCGCGTCTCCCTGTGGGGAGACGTGATGCGCGCCTAGAGCGGGCGCGCGGGTAACTAAACCCGAGTTCGGTGAGCTTCGGCAGGCCCGCTTGCCGCGGGGACCGCCGGGGTTGGGGCTGTATCGCCGAACGCCGAGTCGTCGGGAGGAGACCCGGGCTTCAGAGCCCGGCCCATATCTCCCGAGTCGACGGTTGAAACAGCGTCTTTGCCGCGCCGCGAGGTGCGGGACGGCGCTCACAGAGGTGAGGTTGCACCGGCCTCGAACCGGGGATGGCACCCCGGGGACGTGGGGCGCGGTGCGAGAACGAAGGAGCACGGTTTGCCGACGATTCAGCAGCTGGTCCGTCAGGGCCGGCAGTCAAAGAAGGACAAGTCGAAGTCGCCGGCCCTCAAGGGGTCGCCGCAACGGCGCGGGGTGTGCACCCGTGTCTATACGACCACCCCGAAGAAGCCGAACTCTGCACTGCGGAAAGTTGCTCGTGTACGCCTCACCTCTGGAATCGAAGTCACCGCTTACATCCCCGGCATCGGCCACAACCTCCAAGAGCACTCGATCGTGCTCGTTCGTGGCGGCCGCGTGAAGGATCTGCCGGGCGTTCGCTACAAGATCATTCGCGCGGCTCTCGACACCGCAGGCGTTCGCGATCGCGTTCAGGGCCGTTCGAAGTACGGCGCCAAGAAGGCGGGTGGCTAGCCGTGCCCAGGAAAGGCCCCGCTCCGAGACGACCGTTGCAGCCGGACCCCATCTACAGCTCGCCGCTCGTCACGCAGATCCAGAACCGGATCCTGTCGCGTGGCAAGAAGGCTTTGGCCGAGAACATCGTCTACGACGCGCTTCGCCGCGTCGGCGACAAGACGGGCAAGGACCCGCTGCAGACACTCAAGAAAGCGGTCGACAACATCAAGCCGTTGCTCGAGGTTCGGTCGCGACGCGTTGGTGGTGCGACCTACCAGGTTCCGGTAGAGGTGCAGAGCCGACGGGGGACGACGCTCGCGATCCGGTGGCTGGTTACCTATGCCAACGCTCGTCGGGAGCGCGGCATGGCGGCCAAGTTGGCCGCCGAGATCCTGGACGCCTCCGGCGGTGCTGGTGCCGCAGTGAAGCGGCGCGAGGACATGCACAAGATGGCCGAGGCGAATAAGGCATTCGCCCACTACAGGTGGTGAGTCAACAAGCTATGGCAGAGGCAGCAGAGAAGCAGCAGACCAAACAATCTCCGCAGCTGCGCGCGGTGAAGGGCGGCGGGCTCTCGCTACGCGAGTACCCGCTTAACCACACGCGCAACATCGGGATCATGGCCCACATCGACGCGGGCAAGACGACGACCACCGAGCGGATCCTGTACTACACGGGCAAGACCTACAAGATCGGTGAGGTCCACGAGGGCGCTGCCGTCATGGACTGGATGGTCCAAGAGCAAGAACGCGGCATCACGATCACCTCGGCCGCGACGACTGCCCACTGGAAGGGCTACTGGATCAACATCATCGATACGCCCGGCCATGTCGACTTCACGGTAGAGGTCGAGCGCAGCTTGCGCGTACTGGATGGTGCGGTAGCCGTCTTCGACGCAGTCGCCGGCGTCGAGCCGCAATCCGAGACCGTATGGCGCCAGGCCGATCGCTACAACGTTCCCCGCATTTGCTTCGTAAACAAGATGGACCGCACGGGTGCCGACTTCTACAGGACGGTCTCGATGATCGAGGACCGTTTGAACGGCACGCCGGTTGTCATCCAACTTCCGATAGGACGCGAGGCCGGCTTCCACGGCGTCGTCGACCTCGTCACCATGGTCGCTCACTACTGGCCCGATGAAGGAATGGGCGAGGAGTGGGAGGACCGCGAGATCCCGGCCGACATGGCGGAGGAGGCGGCCAAGTACCGCCACGACCTGCTCGAGGCTCTCGCCGATCACGACGAAGAGATCATGGAGCTCTACGTCGCGGAGAAGGAGCCGAGCGTTGATCAGATCCGCAAGGGTCTGCGGCGCGGCACGATCTCAGGCGAGATCACCCCGGTCTTGTGCGGCTCGGCCTTTAAGAACAAGGCGGTCCAGCCGCTGCTCGATGCCGTGTGCTGGTACCTGCCGTCGCCGGTCGATCTCCCTCCGATGGAGGCCCGTCGCCCGGACTCCGGCGAGACGGTTCTCCGCAAGCCAGACGACAGCGAGCCCTTCGCGGCGCTTGCCTTCAAGATCATGAGCGACCCTTACGTCGGCCGGCTCACGTATCTCCGTGTTTACTCCGGAACCGTCAAGTCCGGTGAGCACATCCTCAACGCGACGCGCGACCGCAAAGAGCGCGTCGGACGCATCCTGCAGATGCACGCGAACCATCGCGAGGACAAAGAAGCGGTCTTCGCAGGTGACATCTGCGCGGTGGTGGGACTCAAGCACACGCTGACCGGAGACACTCTGTGCGATCCCACCGACGCGGTGGTGCTCGAGGAAATGAACTTCCCGGCGCCCGTGATCGACGTCGCCATCGAACCGAAGTCAAAGCAGGATTCGGAGAAGCTCTCGACCGCGCTTCAGAGGCTCTCCGAGGAAGACCCGACGTTCCGCGTCCACACGGACGACGAGACCGGTCAGACGATCATCTCGGGAATGGGCGAGCTGCACCTCGAGGTGCTGGTCGACCGCCTGATCCGGGAGTTCAAGGTCGGTGCCAATGTCGGTAAGCCGCAGGTTGCCTACCGCGAGACGATCCGCGAGCCCGTCACCGATGTCGAGGTCCGCTACGTCAAGCAGACCGGAGGCAAGGGGCAATACGCGCACGTGGTGATCGACCTGGAGCCCACCGGCCCGGGGGGCGGTTACGAGTTCGTCAACAAGATCACTGGTGGCCGCATCCCGACCGAGTACATCCCCGCGGTCGACCAAGGCATGCAGGAGGCCATGGCCTCCGGCGTCCTCGCCGGTTACCCGGTGGTCGACATGCGCGTGCGTTTGACCGATGGGTCCCACCACGACGTGGACTCATCTGAGATGGCGTTCAAGATCGCCGGTTCGATGGCGCTCAAGGATGCGGCTCGCAAGGCAAAGCCTGTGTTGCTGGAGCCGGTGTTCGATGTCGAGGTCGTGACGCCCGAGGAGTACATGGGCGACGTTATCGGCGACCTATCGGGCCGGCGCGGTCGCATCGAGGCGATGGACCAACGCGGCGGCGATCGCATCGTGAAGGCCCAGGTCCCGCTCGCGGAGATGTTCGGCTACGCAACCGAGTTACGTAGCCGCACTCAAGGCCGCGCCACCTACACCATGCAATTCAACTCATACAAGGAAGTTCCGCAATCGATAGCAGATCAGGTAGTCGCAACCGTACGCGGGGAACCGGTCGGTTAGGAGAGGAGAGGCGATGGGCAAGCAGAAGTTCGAGCGCACTAAGCCGCACGTAAACGTCGGCACCATGGGTCACATCGACCACGGCAAGACGACCCTCACCGCGGCCATTACGAAGACTCTCGCGGAGAACAACCCGAACGTGCAGTTCACGCCGTTCGACCAGATCGACAAGGCTCCGGAGGAAAAAGAGCGCGGCATCACCATCGCCATTGCGCACGTGGAGTATGAGACGGAGAACCGTCACTACGCCCACGTCGACATGCCGGGCCACGCCGACTACATCAAGAACATGATCACGGGTGCCGCTCAGGTGGACGGCGCCATCCTCGTCGTGTCTGCCGCGGACGGGCCTATGCCCCAGACGCGTGAGCACGTGCTGCTCGCCCGTCAGGTGAACGTGCCCTACATCGTGGTCGCGCTGAACAAGGTCGACATGGTCGACGATCCCGAGCTGTTGGACCTCGTCGAGCTCGAGGTGCGGGAGCTTCTGAACGAGTACGAGTACCCCGGCGACGACGTCCCAGTCGTTCGGGTCTCGGCATTGAAGGCTCTGGAGCAAGACGATGAAGAGGCGAAGAAGCAGATCCTCGAGCTCATGGCCGCGGTCGACGAGTACATCCCCGAGCCCGAGCGCGACGTCGCAAAGCCATTCCTGATGCCGATCGAGGACGTCTTCACAATCACCGGTCGCGGCACCGTAGTAACCGGACGTGTTGAGCAGGGTCTGCTGAAACTCGGCGACGAGATCGAGATCGTAGGGATCCAGAAGGAAGTCCAGAAGACGGTCGTCACGGGCATCGAGATGTTCCGCAAGATGCTCGACGAGGCTCAGGCCGGCGACAACGCGGGGATTCTGCTCCGAGGCACGAAGAAGGAGGACGTGCAGCGCGGCCAGGTGCTCTGCAAGCCGGGCTCGATCACTCCGCACAC
>DATADF010000132.1:0-15222 GCA_036258695.1 Actinomycetota bacterium | reverse complement strand
TCCCACTCCTTGATGCGGGCGCGCGCCTCGTCGGGTGTTCCCGCGATGGCGATCGCGTCGCACAGCTCATCGTCGATCAACTCGATCATCCGGTCCTTGTCCTTGGCTTCGAAGGCAGAGCGAAGGTCGGGGACGAGGTGGGCCCGGTCGTGCAGCTCCATGATCGGTAGATAGGTCCGGGTGGTCGCGTAGAAAGCGATCTGTAGTTTGCACTCGCGCCGGGCCAGGTCAATGTCGTCCGAGATCGAGATCATCGGCTCGGCGGTGAGGTTGCAGTCCGCGGGCTTGCGTCCGGCCCGCTCGGCCCCCTCGTCCATGGCCGGCCGCACGACCTCTTTCAGGTACTTCGGCGAAGCCAGCGGATGCGCGAGTAGCCCGTCGGCTACCTCTCCGACAGCCCGGGCCATGATCTTTCCGACCGCTGCGAAGTAGATCGGCACATCTTGTGGCGGCGGGTTGCGACGGCCTCCGAAAGTCGGGCGCGTCACCTGATAGAAGCGGCCCTCGAAAGTCACGTCCTCACCACGGTTCGCAGCCCATACGACCCGCATTGCCTGCGCGTACTCCTTGAGTTTCGGCACCGGATGCTCGAACGGCACGGAGAAGCGCTCGATGTTGATCCGTTTCACCTGCGACCCGAGTCCCACGATGAACCGCCCACCCGACAGCTCATCGAGATCCGCCGCCGTCATGGCCGTGATCGTGGGCGAGCGTGGAAAGGCCAGGATGATCGCGGTGCCGATCTTGATCCGCGACGTGTGATGGATCGCGGCGGCGGCACTGACCACCGCTGTGGTCGTCGTCTCCGACACCCAGCAGGACTCGAAGCCGGCCTTCTCTACCTCGGCGGCCATCGCGCCGACCATCGGCAGGGGTCCGCCGATCCCGATCCCGTATTCCACCGCGCCTCGCCTTCTTTTACCGGCTGCCGGACGGCGGGACTATATTCCCGACGCGGCGCCGACCGGCGAGGTATCGTGCGCGCCGCTTGCCGCCCGTTGGTGGTTCTAGGAGGAAGAGTGGCCGATCTGCTGGACGAAGAAGAGATCGAGCAACGCCTGGATGAGCTGGGCGACTGGGAGCGCGAGGGGGATGAGATCCAGAAGGTCTTCGAGTTCGACGACTTTCCCTCGGCCATCAAGTTCGTAAACGGCGTCGCCAAGCTCGCCGACCGCTACGACCACCATCCCGACATCGACATCCGGTACGCCAAGGTGCGGCTCGGCCTTACCACGCATTCCGAGGGCGGCCTGACGGCGCGCGACTTCGATCTCGCCGGGGACATCGAGCAAACGCTCGGCTAATGCTTTAGGGCGGCGCTAGCGAGCGTTGACTATGGCCAGTTGGTTGTAGGTGCCGCGGTTCATGAATGGATGCGGTGCAACCTCACCGACACCGACTGCGCGGTAAGTCGTCATCACCGCCGGGACCTTCCAACCACTTGGATCGCCTTCAAAGTCGGCGGCTAATGCGGCGATCGCCTTCTCCAATGCCTCACGTATCGCGATGGTCACGGACTTGCCGTCGAGCCAGTCGTGAGTTGCGCGGAGGGGCGCTTGCCTTCCCTTGAGGATCTTCAGCAGCAGCGTTGACTTCAGGTGATAGAAGTCGACGTCCAGTTCGGGCCCGAATAGTTCGTAGTAGGTCTCGCCGAACTCGTCGGCCATGACGGCCTGCTGCAGCTGCGCGACCATCTCGTCGAAGATCCCCACGGCGGCGTAGTCGTACCGCCACACCCCATCCGCGTCTTCGGATGCAGTGCGCTGGCCGTTCCACTTCTTCAGCACATCGACAGCTTGCTTTACGTTCGCGTCCTTCGGTGCCCACCCCGCGAACGCTCGACGCACCAGCGGCATGTAATCGAACCAGCGGCCGTCCTCGTACGCCGCCTCTCGGTTCACCCGCCAGACGTCTGCGGGAGTGACCTTCCCCTTACGCGCCAGAGCGCTCATTCTTCGAGCCAGCATGTTCACCCGCTGCAGGTCACCCCAGTAGTTCTGGTCGCCGTTGTGCCACCCCTTGGCGATCTGGTTGTTCCAGTTGACGGTGTAGCCCTGCTTCGGATTGATCGCGTGCGGGATCCGGTCGAGGGGCAGGAAGCCCTCCCAGTCGAAGCTGCCGTCGCCCAACGTTGGTAGGCGGACGTCCGTCCCGTCGGCGCGGATTGGGGGCCTCGCGACGTGCCAGAACCCGGCGTTGCCGCGGTCGTCGACGTAGTTGACGTTCAAGCTCACGTTGAAGTCCTCGAGAGCCTTGTGGAACTTGTTCATGGTCGTCGCCTGGTTCATCGTCAGGAACGGAAGCGCGTTTTGGACCTCGCGCATCCAGTGAGCCCGCACCTTCACGACCGCGAAGGACTTGCCGTCGACGGTGACTTCGCCTATGACCGGCCCATATTCCGGCACGCGCCGTACTTCGACTTCGGTCGAGTTGACGGGCGCTCCGTCGCAGAGATCGGCCTGGCTAGGCGAGGCCAACCCGGCGTGGTCGGCCTTGCACAGAACGGTCGTGGTGTATGACTCGAACTCTTTGCTCTCACCGTCGTGGAGGTAGCGAGTCTCGTCCTCCGGATCTATAGGCACGAGAAAGACGTCGATCTGATCGGTATAGCCGTAGGTGATCGACCACGCGTGAGTCGGCGTCTTGCCGATGAGGATGATGCCGGCGGTGCCGGCGAAACCGACTCCCCGCGCATGCTGCGTCGGTGAGTTGATTTCGAACTCGTAAAAGATGCTGGGAATCAAGTAATCGAGCTGCGGCCCGCCGAGAAGGATCGGATCGCCGTTCTTGGCGAGCCTCCCGGTGACGGTGATGGCATTGGAGGCCTGCCGACGACCGAAGCCGATCTGGCTCAATCCCTTCAGCAAGGTTTCTTCGTGGCGCAGCTCCTCGACAGCGGTACCGGCATCGGGGACTAGCGCCGCGGGGGCAGAGAGGCCATCGAAGCCGCCTCCCGGATACGGGAACAGGCCTGCGTCGCGCGGCGCCGTCGTGTACGTGCCGGGATCGCGGTAAAAACGGACGTCGGCCAACACTTCACGCGCGGGCTTCTCCCCAAGTCGTTCGGTTACATCGGCGAGGAAATCGGCATTGAACAGCTCCTGCCCAAAGCCCTCAACCGAGTCGCGCGCTTGCAGCACCGCGACCGAAAGCGAATCGACGACCTCCCACGGCTCCGGGCGTTGCCCGAGTGCGACGTACTCGCCGGGCAACTTGTTGGGGTCCTGCATGGCTTCCTCGATGTAGGCGTTGATGCCGTCGCGGTAAGCCTCGAGGTTAGCCAGCTGCTCGTCGGTATAGAACTCCTCGGCCATGGCCAGCAACTCGTCGTCCGTGTAGAACTCCGCCCGCCACGCGCGGTCGTAGTCGTACCAGGACTGGCCACCCACGAACTGCGCCATCTCGCCGCGCGCGACGTGCCGGAAGATGTCGGCTTGGAACAGCCTGTCCTCAGCCACGGCGTAACCCGCGCCGAATTGCGCATCGACATCGGTCTCGCCGTAGATGTGCGGTACGCCCCACCCGTCGCGATAGATGACGACACCATCGCGCGGCGAGTAAGGCTCGCCGAGCTCGTCGCGCGGGTCGGAACCTGAAGGCTTCCCACCGGGAGACGCGAGCGACCAGTCCTTCGTGCCGAAGTCGAAGTACAGATCGCGCTGCTCGGTCATGTTGGCGTTCTCGTAAGTGCCCATCAACGCGCTCGGCAACGACGGCAGCGGTATGTGCCCGGTGTTGCCGGGCGGCACCACGTTGCCACCACCCACGTGGTCGAAGGGAGGCGGGTTAGGAGGGCCCTCCTGTGCTTGAGCGAAGGGTGCCCCCAGAACCAGTGCGGTCAGGATCGAGATGGCGAGCCGTAGGCGAACACCGCCGAGCATGCGATCAGCCTCCCGTCGAGGAGAAGTCGAAAGATGTCCGTGAAAGCTTTCCCCGCTCGATGCGTTGGTTCCTGCTGTGAGCAGCTGCCCAGAGGGGCGGACTAGGTGCTGATCGCAGAGGCCGAGGGCCGCAGCCAGGGGGGCAGCGAGAAAGTCACGTCCTCGGTCGTCACCTCCATGACCTCGACGGTGTCGAAGCCGAAGTCAGCCAGCTTTGCAAGAAGGCGGTCCACTAACACTTCTGGCGCGCTCGCGCCGGAACTCACCCCGACGGTCTCGACGTCGTCGAGCCAGCTTTTCTCGAGGTAGGACTCGTCCGGCACGAGATAGGCAGGGGTGCCCGCTGCGCGCGCTACTTCGACCATGCGGTTGGAGTTGCTCGAGTTCAAGGCGCCAACGACCAGCACCACGTCGCACTCGGGCGCAAGGGCCTTCACTGCTACTTGCCGGTTCTGTGTGGCGTAGCAGATGTCATCCGATCTCGGGCCCTGTATGTCCGAGAACCGCTCGCGCAACGCCTCGACCACCTTCAGCGTGTCGTCCACCGACAGAGTCGTCTGCGTCAGATAGGCAATCGGCTGGTGGGGATCCAGGTCGAGTTTGTCGAGTTGCTCGACGCTCTCGATCACCACGGTGCTGTCGGGGGCCTCGCCGGATGTCCCCTCGATCTCCTCGTGCCCCTCGTGGCCGACAAGGACGATCTTGCGCCCGTCCCTCGCAAACCGCTTGGCTTCGAGATGCACCTTTGTAACTAGCGGACAAGTGGCGTCGATTACTTGGAGATTGCGAGCCGTCGCGTTCGCCCGCACGGCCGGGGAGACACCGTGCGCCGAAAACACACACACCGCTCCTTCCGGAATCTCTTCCTCCGACTCAACGAAGACCGCGCCTCGCTTTTCCAACTCGCCGACGACATGACGGTTGTGAACGATCTCTTTGCGCACGTAGATCGGCGGCCCGAGAGTGTCGAGGGCACGCTCGACCATCTGGACTGCGCGATCGACGCCTGCGCAGTAGCCGCGTGGGGCCGCCAGGATCACCCTCTTCATATGGACATCGTAGAGGCCGCGAGCGCGGTTGCTCTCCTAAGCTTCACCTAATGGGGGCCTGTCCGAGGTGCGGTCACGAGACTATCGACGCGCAAGCACGCTTCTGCGCCGTCTGTGGCACGCCTTTGGAAGTCGCCGATTCGCACGATGTACGGAAGACCGTGACCGTCATCTTCTCCGACGTTAAGGGATCGGTCGCGCTGGGAGAGAAGCTCGATCCCGAGGCCCTGACTGGGTTGATGAACCGCTATTTCAACGAGATGAAGTCCGTGATCGAGCGTCACGGCGGCAGCGTCGAGAAATACATCGGCGATGCAGTCAAGGCTGTGTTCGGCATGCCGCGTGCTCACGAGGACGATGCCTTGCGGGCGGTACGAGCGGCAATAGAGATGAGAACGGTACTGCAATCCCTCAACAGGGAGTTCGAACGCGACTACGGCATCTCACTCGAGGTGCGAACGGGCGTCAACACGGGATCCGTCCTCGCCGAAGAATCGGCCGAGCTCCGCACGCTTCCTCTCGGCGATGCGATCAACGTCGGCGCACGACTGGAACAGGCCGCGCAGGCTGGCGAGATCCTCATAGGCGCGGAGACCTTTCGGTTGGTGCGCGATGCCGTGCAAGTCGAACCGGTCGAGCTCGAGCTCAAGGGCAAATCGTCTGCAACCTCCGCATATCGGGTGATCGATGTGAATCTCCGCGCTCCTGGAGTGCAGCGGCACCTCGAGAGGCCGCTCGTCGGCCGCAACCGGGAGCTTGCGCTAATGCTTCAGATGTTCGAGCACGCGCGCGAGGAAAGAAGCTGCCACCTCTTCACGCTGCTCGGTACTGCCGGTGTCGGCAAGTCGCGCCTGTGCCTGGAATTCGAGAGGACGCTGCAGGATGCGACGGTACTGCACGGCCGGTGCCTATCGTATGGAGAGGGCATCACGTTCTGGCCGCTGGTCGAGGTTATCCAAGAGGCCGCGGGTGTCGGCGACGACGATTCAGCCGAAGTGGCAGCAGGCAAGATTGCCAACCTCGTTCGTGGCGATGAGCGCGCGAAGCTGATTACAAACGGACTAGCTCAGGTGTCCGGTCTTGTGGTTGGGGCTGCAGGTATCGAAGAGATCTTCTTCGCCGTTCGGCGTTTCTTCGAGATACTCGGAAAGACGAAGCCTCTCGTGGTAGTTGTCGACGACATCCATTGGGCGGAACCTAAGTTCCTCGATCTCCTCGAGCAACTGGCATCCTGGACGCGCGGCGCCACCATTTTCCTGGTCTGCCTCGCGCGCCCGGAGCTGCTGGACGATCGTCCTCACTGGGCCGGCGGCCAGGTCAACTCCACGACCATCCGACTCGAGCCGTTGAAGGAACAAGGCGCCGCCGAGATGCTGACGAACTTGCTTCGCGGTGGTGCGGTCGATTCGGAACTGCGCGACAAATTGATGGAGATGAGCGGTCGTCATCCGCTTTTCCTCGAGGAAATGGTGGCGATGCTCATCGACAACGGTTCGTTGCGACGCGACAACGGAACCTGGCAGATCACGACTGCGCTTGAGGATCTTGCCGTCCCGACGACCATTGAAGCGTTGTTGACCGCGCGACTCGACGGCCTGTCTCGTGAAGAGCGATTGGTGCTCGAACGAGGGGCTATCGGAGGCCAGGTGTTCTCGCAGGTCGCGGTCGAGTACTTATCCCCAAGCGACCTTCAGCCCCAAGCAGTGAGCAAGCTCAGAGACCTCGTCGGCAAAGACTTGGTCCAACCAGCGGAGGAGATGTTCGCCGGTGGTGACACCTTTCGCTTCCGACACATACTCATCCGCGATGCCGTTTATGAGGCGATTCCCAAGAAAGTGCGGGCCGAACTGCACCAGTCGTACGCGCGTTGGCTCGAATCGGCGTCGGAGTCTCGTCCGGGTGAGTACGAGGAAATCCTTGCCCACCATCTAGAGCAAGCGGCTCTGTTACAGCGCGAGTTGCACGTGGCAACTGATGAGGTGAGCGAGCTGGCCGCTGATCGATTGGCCGCGGCGGGACGCAAGGCACTGGGACGACTTGATGGCCACGCGGCCGTCAACTTCCTGCAGCGAGCGCTGGCGCTGCAGGACCGCTCGAGTCCCACCGGCGTCGCACTTCTGATCGATCTCGGAAACGCACTGTTCGCGGCCGCCGACGTGCCAGAGGCGGAGACGGTGCTCACCGAAGCCTTCGATCGGGCCGAGGCTTTGCCCATCGGGGAAAACAGGAGAGAGCACCTGCGAGCACGGGCTCTGATTCACAAGCTGCTCCTAAAAGCATTCACGGAGAAAGGAGGCCGGTTCGGCGAGATCGAGGCGGCGGTAACAGACACGCTGCCGGCGCTTGAGGCGGCTGAGGATTATGTCGGGCTTGCGGTCGCGTGGCATGTGCTAGGGACGGTGCGCGGCTTTGCCGGGCGAGATGATGAGGCGATCGACGCCTATACGCGTTCGCTCACATATGCCGAAGCCGCAGGAGATCCCTACTGGCAGGACGCGACCCGGACGCGCCTATTGTTCGTCCGCTTCTGGGGCCCGACCCCCTATGACGAAGTTATCGAGGCCGCCGAGGCACATCTGGCATGGGCCGAGCATTCGGGACTGGCGGGTCGACAAGTCGCTGCCCTCACGATCAAGACATACGGCCTACTAATGCAAGAGAAGTTTGCAGAGGCACGAGCGACGTCCGAGCAGGCGCGAACCTTGGCTCGCGACTTCTCGCACAGGGGCGACTACATGCCGACGGTGGCGGCGGCAACGTTGGAACAGTTCTCCGGTAATCCTCGGGAAGCCGAGCGCAGCTATCGCCAGGCCTACGAAGTCCTAGAAGCACGCGGTGAGAAAGGGCTGCTCTCATCGACGGTGGCTTGGATCGCACAGGTCGTGTGCGACCAAGGTCGGTACGAGGAGGCGTACCCCTGGACGGAGCGGGGAGAACGAGAGGCCGCGGACGAGGACGTGCATGCCCAGGCTTACTGGAGGCTAATGCGCGCGCGTGTCCTTGCATCACGGGGGGACTTCGACGAAGCCGAGAGACTGGCGCGCGAGGGCCTTGAGATTCTGGGCGACACCTTCCTGATCTTTCAACCGGATGCTTGGATGACTTTCGCCGAGATCCTGGATCAAGCAGGGAAGGCGAGCGAAGCGCAAGAGGCTCTAGAGAGGGCCCTTCACACTGCGCAACTCAAAGGCAACATTTTGCTGGGGCGACGCGCACAGGAGAAGCTTCACGCCTTGCGGTAAAGGTCCGGCAGTCCTGCTTCCTGGCTCGAAGGACACAGCGGCTCTATCGGACATTTTTCACACAGCGGCTTCTTGGCGATACATGTCTGACGCCCGTGCTCGATGAATAGATAAGGAAGCCTCGGCCAATCCCGCTTGGGAACTAACTCCATCAAGTCCTTCTCGATGCGTACGGCCTCTTTCGAGCCCCACTTCGTCAGGCCGAGGCGAACCGCAACGCGGCCCACATGCGTGTCCACCGCGATGCCGGCATCGGGATCCTTCTTCGCCGCGTCCGGATAGACGTTCGTCATGATGATGTTGGCGGTCTTGCGCGCGACGCCGGGCAGAGTCATCAGCTCGGCCATGGTCGACGGGATCTCGCCGCCGAAGTCCTCGAGCACTTTCTGCGCGAGCCCGCGGAGAGCTTTGGTCTTCTGGCGGAAGAACCCCGTGCGATAGATGTCTCTTTGCAACTCCTCTTCTGGAACCGCGAGGTAATCCTCCGGGCGGCGGTATTTGGCGAACAGCTCGGCGGTTACCTGATTGACCATCTCGTCGGTCGACTGCGCCGAGAGGATCACCGCCACGACGCATTCGAACGGGGTGGAGTAATCCAGCGCGATGCGGGCCCCGGGATAGGACCGCTTCAGCTTTCTCAGCACCTGCGGCATGCGTTCCGGGGCCGCCGCGAACCGCCCCCGGCCGCCGGGTTTCCCCCTGAGGGTGCCTGATTTGGCTGGACGAGATTCGGGCTTGGCGGCCATCGTCCTATTTAGCCTCACCATCCGCCTGAGGTACACTGCCAAACGACCGTTCGTTTGGAGGCCACTTGAGCCAGCTCCTCGCTCCGCAAACTGCAACCGACCACACACCAAGACGCAGGGAGATCATCGGCGCGGCCGCGCGCCTCTTCTCCGAACGCGGCTACCACGGAACATCGATGCAGCACCTCGCCGATGCGCTCGGCCTTCAGCGGGGGTCGCTCTACGCGCACATCGGCTCCAAGGAGGAGCTCCTCTTCGATGTTGTCAATGAAGGAGCCGACCGCTTCCTCGAGCGCGGGCGCGCCGCCTTAGAGATGCAGGCCATTGCGTCCGTTCGGCTCCGACGACTGCTGGTGGGTCACATCGAGACCGCGATCGAGCACCTTGACGCAGCAACGGTCTTTCTCAACGAGTGGCGCTACCTCTCGGAGGAATTGCGCGCGCGCGTGCAGGACAAGCGCGACGCCTACGAAGCGATGCTTAAGGAGATCATCGAAGACGGCATCGCGCAGGGCCAATTTCGCCCGGATGTAAACGTGCGTTTCGCCGCGCGCCTCGTGCTGTCCGCCGGCAACTGGACCTACGCCTGGTATCGGCCGGGGGGCGAACTGGGCCCGACCGAGATCGGCCAGCGCTTTGCAGAGTTATTGCTTAAAGGACTGCTTCAAGAAACAGCGGAGGGAGACAGATGACCTACGAAGAGAAACTCGCGCACTTCACCGAGCACATCCAGCTGGGCGGCAAGGTGGAGGCTAACGACTGGATGCCCGATGATTACCGGGGCGGCGTTCTGAAGTTCATCGAGATGCACGCCAACTCCGAGATCATGGGCGCGTTACCGGAGCGCGAGTGTCTGCCGGCCGCTCCCTCATTGCGCCGCAAGATGTCTCTCTGCGCCAAGATCCAGGATGAAGTGGGGCACTCACAACTTCTCTACCGTGTGGCGGAGGACCTCGGCAAGAGTCGCGACGCGATGTACGCGGACCTCGTCAACGGCAAGTCCAAGTTCCACAATGTCTTTCACTATCCCGTCAAGCATTGGGGGGATGTCGCGATCATCGGATGGCTGATCGACGGAGCCGCCCTCGTGACGCAGGCCGCCCTCCTCGACTCCTCGTACGCTCCGTATACGCGCGTCTTGAAGCGCATCTGCGCGGAGGAGCAACTCCACTTGCGTCATGGTGAAGACATCACCCTCGAGCTCGCCTCCGGGACCACCGCGCAGCGCGATCTTTTCCAGGAAGCGTTGGATCGGTGGTGGCTACCGATCATCCACTTCTTCGGGCCGCGCACGAACGTCGCCAAGGACTTGCTGCTCGCATGGAAGGTCAAGACGCGCACGAACGAAGACCTGCGACAGGAGTTCCTCGATCGTTACGTGCCGAAGATCCTGGAGCTTGGCTTCACGATCCCGACGCCGACCCCTTACCACGACGAAGCATCCGGCCACTGGTTGATCGACGACGACGATATCGATTGGCAACCGCTCGAAGCCGTAAAGCGCAACGAGGGCCCCGAGACGCAACGGCGTCTTGCTAGGCGGCGCGAGATCTATGAGGGTCACCGCTGGGTCCGCGAGGCGTTGGCGGAACCCAGCTACCACGCTGCCTGATTCGATGGACGTTTACGAAGTCTTCCGCCGTGGCGGACACAAGGACCCGTTCGAACATTGCGGAAGCGTGATCGCGCCCGATCCGGAGATGGCTCTGTTGTTGGGCAAAGAGTGTTTTCTGCGGCGCCGCGAGGGCGAGCATCTGTGGGTGGTCAAGCGCTCGGCGATCCACTCGTTCGAGGACGAAAGCCTGCTCGAGATCGCCGCGGACAAGTCCTATCGCTTTGCGGAGGCCTATCGCGATGTCGTCACGAAACGCGAGCGGGCGCGGAAGCGTGCTCAGGAGCTGGCCGGATGAGCGAGTCGTTGGTTGCAGTGATGACGGCTCTGGCCGACGACGAACTCGTGCTTGGCCATCGTCACTCCGAATGGACGGGCTTTGCGCCCCATCTAGAGGAAGACGTGGCGTTCTCATCCATCGCGCAAGATGAGATCGGTCACGCCACGGCGTTCTATCGGCTCATAGGCGACCTGACCGGTACGGATGCCGATCAGATAGCACTAGGCCGCGAACCGAATCAATACCGCAACGCGACGCTGTGCGAACAACCGAACGGCGACTGGGCCTACACGCTCGCGAGGCATTGGCTATACGACCACGCGGACGATCTTCGATTAGAGGCACTTGAAAAAACCGCGCATGCCCCGCTGTCGGCTCTGATCACGAAGATCCGCCGCGAGGAGCGGTATCACCTCATTCACGCGGACACGTGGCTGAAGCGTGTAGCACACGGTCCGGTAGAAGGACGTAATCGGTTGGTGGCGGCAGTCACCGATGCCTTACCTCATGCGGTCGGACTTTTCGAGCCGTATGAGTTGGAAGAACAGGCGATCGATGAGGGATGGCTGCCGGTAGCCAGCAAGGACCTTGCCGAGAAGTTCTTCGACGCCATGACCGAAGCGCTGGACCGGTTGGGATTCCCGGCGGAGACGCATTCACGACCAGATCAGCGCGCCGAGTTCGTGGCATCGTCGAGCGGGGACCTGATCGCCGGAGAGGGCGACGGAGCGATCGGCGAAGCCGAATCCGCGAGCGCGGCCGCGGGTGGCCGGCGTGGCCAGCACACCGCCGCCTTCGATTCCTTGTGGGAAGAGATGACCGCTCAATTCCGCGCCCATCCGGGAGCCACCTGGTGAGCGTCTCCACACGCATTACTCACAGGGAGGTGCTGCAGGCCCTGAGCGCCGTGCCCGATCCTGAGATCCCGGCCGTCTCGATCACCGAGATGGGAATGGTGGGACCCATTCGGGTCGAGGGCGACCGGGTTGAGGTCACGATCTTGCCGACGTTCACCGGCTGCCCGGCGATAGATGTGATTCGTAGCGACGTCGATGCGGCAGTTTCGGCACTGCAGGGAGTGGAGGACGTCGTCGTAAACCTCTCGTTCGAGCCCCCGTGGACGGTCGACCGGATCACTCCCGAGGGCCGCGCGAAGCTGAAGGATTTCGGCCTTGCGCCGCCGGGGCCCGGCGGTCCTGTTCTGATCACAGAGATCGGCCTGCCGAAAGTGGCGGAGTGTCCGTTCTGCGGAAGCCGCGACACCGTCAACGAGAACCCGTTCGGCCCCACCCCTTGTCGCGCGCTCTATTACTGTCGCTCCTGCCGCAACCCCTTCGAACAGTTCAAACCGATTTAGACAGCCAAATTGCTCGCGGCGGTCGTTAGGAAACCGTGAAACCTTCTTGCCCGGTGGGGCGTTCCTCGTAGACCTCGACCTTCTCCACCTCTGCCATGGGAGGCCCGAGCCGGCACCAGGCGATAACTCGGTCGACGGCGGGCTTGTAGCCCTCCAGCTGAATCTCGATGCGCCCATCGGGCAGGTTCCGAGCGGACCCGGACACCGATTGCTCGCGCGCCATCTGCCGACACGAATCGCGGAAGAACACGCCTTGCACATGTCCCGATATGAGAAGGCGGCGCCGGACCATCATGGTGCCGCGGCGGAGCGAACCACGACTCGCTCGTGCTGAGGTTCCAGGACCACGATGGGATCGGCGACCACCCGTCGCAAGTCCGGATGCACGAACAGTCTGATTCCTCGCTCCTCCTCCACTTCCTCGTCGTCGCCGGGCACGTCGGCGAACTCGACCATGACGTCGAGGCCGCCGCCCAGTGATTTAGCGACTCGCAAGCGAACACCCCCAGTTGCGGCGTCGATTCCAGCGAGCTCGAGCGAACGGCGGAGCACGACCGCCGCCTCGTCGGTCACCTGTATGGACATGCCCACGACCCCGTCATCTGTCCCGCACCCTACTCAAGCGGAATTAAGACTCCCGTTAGACCTAGGACCCAAACATTCGCGGTTGGTGCACCGGGCGCGGCCACCAGACCGAGCCACTTACTTGAGATTTACCCAGATCGACTTGGTGACCGTGTAGGTCTCCATCGAGTAGAGGCCCAGCTCACGTCCGTATCCGGACTGCTTATAGCCCCCAAAGGGCACCACCGGATCGTAAAGACCGGTCGTGTTGATCCATACGGTTCCCGCGCGAATCCCACGAGCCACGCGGTGCGCCTTGGTGATGTCGTCGGTCCACACCGCCGACGCGAGGCCGTACATGGTGTCGTTTGCCACGCGAATCGCTTCGTCGACGTCGTCCACGGCGATCACAGACGCGACAGGGCCAAAGATCTCCTCCTGGGCGATTCGCATCTCGTTCTTCACCCCGGCAAAGATCGTGGGCTGAACGAAATAGCCCTCGCCGAGATCCTCTGCCGGCCCTCCTCCCGTTACAACCTCAGCGCCCTCCGAGCGACCGATGTCTATGTAACCCGTCACACGATCGAACTGCTCTTGCGACACGACCGGTCCCATCGCGCTGTCCTCGTCAAGGGCGGGTCCCAATTTCATGCGTGCAGTCGAGTCGACAAGCGATGACACGAAGTCGTCGTGAATCGAGCTCTCGACGAGGATCCGCGTGCCGGCAGTGCAGATCTGACCCGAATTGGCAAAGACACCGAACATCGAACCTACGGCCGCCTTCTTCAGATTGGCGTCGGCAAAAACGATATTGGGTGACTTGCCTCCGAGCTCCAACGTGACTCTCTTTAGATTGCCCTCCGACGCGTGCAGGATCTTGCGACCGACTTCCGTCGAACCTGTGAAGGCGATCTTGTCGACGTCTGGATGCTCCGCGAGCGCGGCTCCTGCCTCCTCGCCGAATCCGGTAACGACGTTCACCACGCCTTCCGGAACGCCGGCGTCGAGGCACAACTCCGCCAGTCGCAGGGCAGTGAGTGGCGTCTGCTCCGCCGGCTTCAAGACGACGGTGTTGCCGAAGGCCAACGCAGCTGCGACCTTCCACACCGCCATGATCAACGGGAAGTTCCACGGAATGATCCCCGCGCAGACTCCTACAGGCTCGCGCAATGAATAGACCAACAGGTCCGGAGTCGTAGGCATGGTGTCACCGTGCACCTTGCTCGGCCAGCCCGCGTAATAGCGGAAATACTCGCCCGCCATATAGATCTCGCCCGACGCCGCCTTCAGAGGCTTCCCGGCATCGAGGGCCTCGAGCTGCGTCAGCTCGTTTGAATTCTTCTTGATGAGCTCCGCAACCTTGAACAGGATCTCCGTCCGCTTGCCTGGGCGCATCGAGCTCCAGCGCCCATCATCGAAAGCCGCGCGCGCCGCGCGGACGGCGGCATCGACGTCGGTCGCATCCGCCCTCGGTACGGAGACGAAGGATTTTCCGGTGGACGGGTCGATGACATCGAAGGTCTGGCCCGATGCCGCATCGACGGGCTTGCCGTCGATGAACATCTTTCGACTGCTCTCGATGAATTTCGTTACCTCGGGTAGCAGCTCAACGGTCGCCATGGAACCTCCCTTTAGCGTTTGAGACCGGCAGCGTAGCTGCCTAGAAGCCGTGTAAATGTCGCGTGTTCGCTGAGCTCGGCCAGAGCCTCGACCATCACGGGCTCGGAGGCGGGACCCTCAACGTCGGCATAGAAGACGAACTCCCACGGACGCCCCGGGCGTGGTCGCGACTCCAGTTTCGTGAGGTTCAGGTGACGGGTGGCGAAGGCTCCGATGCATCTATATAGCGATCCTGCGAAGTGTCCGACTCCGAAGATGATCGAGCTCTTGTCCGGCTCCCGCAGGGACGTCGGGTTGCGGGACACCGCCCCGAATCGTGTGTAGTTCTCGGGGTAGGTCTGAATCCTCTCGGCAAGGATCGTGAGCCCGTATAGATCCGCCGCTCGTCGCGAGGCGATCGCAGCCGTCTTCTCTAGTTTGTCCTCTCCAATCTTGCGCGCGGCGCCCGCAGTGTCGTACTCGGCACGAACTTTGACGTCCAGCGCGGTCAGAAATTCCTCGCACTGTGCGATTGCTTGTGGGTGCGAGATGATCTCCTGAACATCCTCGAGGTCGGTGCCCGGCAGGGCCATCAAGCAGTGATCGACGGGAACGACGGTTTCCCCCACGAGGTGGAGGCAATGCTTCAAGAAGAGGTCGTAGGTCTCGTTGATGCTTCCTGCCTGGGAGTTATCCATCGGAACGACCCCATAGTCCGCGCGACCCACCTCCACCGCTTCGAATACCTGACGAATCGAGGCCAGAGGAACGCGTTCGGTGTTTGGGAAGAGTGCCAAGCAGCCCTCCTCCGAGAAGGCACCCGCTTCACCCTGGTACGCGACGACGGGTTCGTGCTGGGTCGTCAGAGCGCGCTCCCGTTGCCCGGCATCGC
>DATADF010000131.1:0-1937 GCA_036258695.1 Actinomycetota bacterium | reverse complement strand
CGCACGAAGTGAAGAACCCGCTCAACGCGATGATGATTCATCTCGAGCTGCTGCGAACGAAGCTGCGCGCCGCCGCGCGGCAGCCTGTTCCGCAGGAGGCGCTCGCGGCGCAGCCCGCGGTCGCAGGTACCGCGCTTGCTGTCGCGCGCCGCGACCAGCCGGCGCCGATCATCGCGCAGGGCGCGCTCGAGCACGTCGAGATCATCGAGAGCGAGATTCGACGGCTCGACGAGGTCGTGCAGGGCTTCCTCAAGTTCTCACGGCCGGAAGATCTGCGTCGGCAGCCGGTCCGCCCGCTGAGGCTGTTCGAGGAAATCCTGCCGGTAATCGAGCCGGAGGCGGAGCGGAACCGGGTGACCGTGCACGTGGACTGTCCGCCTAACGTTCCCGCCATCAACGGCGATGCGGGCATGCTGCGTCAGGTGTTCATGAACCTGGCGATCAACGCGTGCCAGGCGATGCCGAACGGCGGCACGCTGCGGCTCGTCGCCGCGGCCTCCTCGAAGGGGCGCGTGGAAGTGCGTGTCGAGGATACGGGCGTGGGGATCCCGCCGGAGAACCTGCAGAAGATCTTTGACCTCTACTTCACGACGAAGGATCATGGGACCGGGATCGGGCTGTCGATGGTCTATCGAATCGTCCAGCTGCACGACGGGGACATCGAGGTGCAGTCGACGCCCGGCCGCGGCACCACCTTCACGGTCTTACTCCCGCGGGCCCACGAGATCTGAGGGGAGTCACGCCGATGACCACATCCCGAATTCCGGAGCGCGCAGTCGGCCGGGCCGGTCGCCTGTTCGGCGTTCGTACGGTCCTTGGGGTCTGGATGCTTGGACTCGCCGTCGCCGGCGGCGTCGGATGCGCGAAAGCGCAGGCGCGAACGTCACCCGACGGCCCGCCGCTCGACATGCCGGCTCCGCCGGCGCGCGTTCTGACGCCGGCTGACGAACCCGTGGCGTCGGCGCCCGCCGAACCGGTCGAACCAGCGCCGGCGCCGACGACGAACCGTCGCCCCACGCGCCGCGTGAACAGCGAACCGGTGCAGAAGCCCGAGACCCCGGCGGCAACGCCGGAACCAACCGCGCCACAGGCCGCGCCGATCGAGAACAGGCCCGTCGAGCCGCAGCCCACGCTGCGCGCGCCAGGGAGCGCGGAGAAGCCGATCCGCGACAGGCTGACGGCCGCGCAGGCCAACCTGTCGCGCGTGGACTACGCGAAGCTGAGCACCGACGGACGCTCGCAGTACGAGCAGTCCAAGCGCTTCATCCAACAGGCCGAACAGGCGCTGAAGGATCAGAATTTCGTTTTCGCGCAGACGCTCGCCGACAAGGCCGCAACGCTCGCCGCAGAACTGCTGGGCCGTTGATTCGGCCCTGCGTAGGGCGCTTCCGATCCGTGCCGCCCGCCTACACATTGCGGGAACGGTTGAGGCATCGCGCTACCCACACCAGAGCTTTCGCAAGCGATATCGCCAATTTTCCTCGCATCTCAGGCATGTACGCGTTGGCACCCCCGTTGCTCAATAGGAGGACAAGTTCGAAAGTTTCCTCCCCCCGCAGCGAAAGTGGCGGGGGCAACCCTACCAACAACCCCTGCCTGTGCACCCGGGGGAGGCAGCGAAAGCAGCCTCCCTCCAGCCTTCGCTCTGCACGGAGACGCAGAGGTTATCGCTTCGCTCGGCTGAGGGCGCGGAGCGCGGAGGCGCAGGGCCGCAGGCGCGCAGACGGCGGATTCGTCGCTACCTCAGCTATTCCCTTCGAAAAAACGGGAGATCTCATAAAAAACCTCCGAAACTGTGGGTCCCGGCGGCTCGTCTGACACCAACCGCATCTTGCGTCTGCCCTAACGCGGCGTCACAATATCTTGTGGTTTGACGCTTGACAAACACGCTAACTGGGCGCAGTATGGCCGGGCGCTCCTAAGTCGGAGGCCGCAGA
>DATADF010000130.1:0-5000 GCA_036258695.1 Actinomycetota bacterium | reverse complement strand
CGCAAGGATGGCGAAGCCGTCGCCCAACGGTTGGGGTCGACGATCGAGTAGAGCTCCAGGATCGCGCCGCGAGATCGCGCATAGGTACGTATCTGCGTTTTCGTCGCCCGGTAAGGGACACGCCGTCTGCCGGGCGACGTGGGCGCTGCAGCTCTGGTCCCCGGAGCACGGTTGGTCTCGCGATTCAGAACGGAGTGGCTAGACCCCGCCGCATCTGATTCCTTCCGGACTGCGACGTCCCCGCCCCTCGTAGGTATCGTAAGACGGTGGGCGTCAGGAACTATCTGATCGAAGGCCTTTCGGGCACCGGAAAAACCTCTGTTTGTGACGAATTGCAGCGGCGCGGCTACCAGGCTGTTCACGGCGACCGTGAACTCGCGTATCGAGGCGATCCGAAAACGGGTGAACCAACGGACCACGCCGGACATGAGCACCACATCTGGGACGTGGACAAAGTCAGAGCCCTGGTCGCCAACCACGACGAAGCGGCAACGTTCTTCTGCGGTGGCTCGAGGAACTTCGCAACGTTCCTCGATCTCTTCGACGGCGTCTTCGTCCTCGAAATCGACCTCGACACGTTGAATCGGCGGCTTGACGAGCGGCCGGACTCCGAGTGGGGCGGCGGAAAAGCAACGGAACGGGAGCTCATCGTGCGATGGCACCACACGAAAGAAGACGTGCCGGCGAACGGCATCCCGATCGACGCCACCGCACCGGTGTCGGAAGTCGTCGACACGATCCTTCGTCACGTGGTCGCCCCTTAGACTGGTCCGCCCGGATCCGGCCCGCAATTCACAGCGGCGGTTCGATCGCGTGAAGTTCGAGGATCGTGACGTCGGCCTCCTTTGGAGACGGAAATCCAGACGAGGCCAACGCCGTCTCGAACTCACTGCTCGAAAAGCGACGGAGCAGGATCTCTTTGGACTCCCAGACTCCGATGACGTACAAGGCTCCGTCACCGATTGCGCAGTGATGCCGCAACTCTCCTGGGGGACCTCCGCTCTCCACTATCAGTTCGTGGGCCCTGTCGTATGCCGCCTTCAAGCGCGCCACGTCGCCCTCCCAGCGTGCGATCAGAACCACAGGCACACGGGCCCCCTCGAACTAGTGGGCCGTGGCCGGTGAAGAGTCGCCTCTATGCCTCACGGTCCTCGCCAACCATTCGTTTCAGCTGATCGCGCGCTGAGACGCTCTCCGGCACGGGGTCTCCATGACGGTGCACGACCCTCCATCCATCGTCTTCTCGCCGAAAGATCGTCGTTACTCGTAGGGCATACGGCTGCGGGGGCGCCCCCCGAACGGACGCCGTGGTGTGCTCGATCCCAACCATGTACGCGAGGTCGCCACTGGCGTCCGCGGCGACCACCTCGTACTCGAAGCTCTCGCAGTCCGAGAAGCCCTCTGCCAGCCACTCGAAAGTCGAAGCGATCTTTTCGCGGCCGGTTGCAGTCAAGGCCGCGCCGAAGAGAGTCACCGGATCGTTCTCAGACCACAGCATCAAACGTGGGTTCGCATCGCCGTTGTGGAAAGCCGTATCTGCCTCGGTGAGTCGTGGCAACACCGCTTCCAGAAACTCATCCCGCTCGCTCAACGAGCCTCCTCGTTATTCATACCTTCAGCAAGTCTGCTAACTCTCTCGCATTACGCTGCGCGTAGTCCCGTAGCAGTTGTCTAGATCCGGATTAGCGCTGTGCTAGATCGAGTTTTGCAGGTCGTTGCGGGGCGACGAGCGATGTTTATCGTGACTACCGTTTCCGCAGGGCAGCAGCGGTAACTAGGACGCCAGTCCCGGCTTCTCCTCCTTGCAAGAAACTCGCCTTTCGATCTCGACACAAGTGTCCGTGCCCGGTCCGCCATCACCCTTGTCTTGACCACCCCGCCCGATGAGGACGTCGTCGCCGTCTGCTCCCCGTAGGTCGTCGGCACCCTTCCCCGGTCCCCCGTCGAGGACATTGCGCTCGTCGCTTCCCACCAAGCGATCGTCGCCAGCCCCTGTGCTCACGTTCTCGATGCCGGCTAGAGTCCCCGATTCACCTTCACTGGATACGATGCCGCTCGACAGATCGACGAAAAGGTCTTGATACCTGGCGTCGACGAACCTGAGGGTGTCGGTGCCGGGACCGCCGACGAAAGCGGTGTCATCCCCGAGGGAACCGCGCAACCTGTCGTCGCCGCGTCCACCTTCGAGCCGATCGTCCTTGCTGTCGAACCCCGCTGCGATCAGGTCGTTCCCACCTCGGCCGTGCTTGACGTCACCCTCTCCGCCCCCCAAGAGCCTATTGCGCTCCTCGTCCCCGATGAGCCGATTGGAGGTTTGCCTGCTGCCTGCCACGTCCTCGATATCCAAGAGGACGTCTCTGCCTTCACTGAAGGCCCTCTCCTGGCTGAGGTCCACGTGCGTTGGGATCTCGGTGAATCCCAACCAGAACGAATCTCTGCCGGCCCCGCCGTCGTATCGGTCGTCGCCAACCTCGACCGTGTCGTCCGTCAGTCGCTCGCCGGAGAACAGGTCTTTGCCTGCACCGCCTCGGATCACGTCATCTCCACGCCCCCCGGTGAGATCGTCGGGGCCGCCGCGCCCAACGAGGTGATCGTTTCCGTCCCCACCGCTCAGGACGTCGTTCTGGGATCCTCCGTAGAGAGTGTCCTTACCGGATCCACCACATACGTAGTCGGTGGCCTCGAAGCCCCGAACGGTGTCATTTCCACCGAGCGCAACGATGACGTCTATCGAGTCGGTGCCCTTCAGATCGTCGTCACCCTCGGTTCCCACGATCGTGGCGGCTTCGCCCTCACACTTGTGACCCTCTTGGGCGCTCACCGGTGGCGTGAGGCGAGGTCCGATTGCGAACAGGGCGACGAGCACAACTGAGATCGGCGCGCTGCCCTTGAGCCGCGAGTTCATGCCCCGGCCCGCGGCCATCGAGATCGTCGCGAGGACGGTTTTCTTCAAGGCAGCCTCCTCCACGCAGTCGTCGGTTGTGAGACCCCTGGAGGCCGGGTTCCGTTCCGCCCGGGTTGCCGCGGTCCCGGCCCTCTCTTAACCGTGATGGGAGCGAGCGACAAGCGTCGATACCCTCCGACAAGTCGAGGGCTTCGAGGTCATCGGCTGCTCAGAAGGTCTGCTAGCTCACTCGCGTTGCGTTGGGCGTAGTCCCTGTAGCAGTTGTCTAGATCCAGATTGGCGCTGTGCGAGACGCCGATTGTGTAGGTCGGGGCCGAGCGAAAGCACAATATTTATCGTGACTAGGGTTCGCACGCAGGACCGATAGGCCTACCCACGCATGCGCGTCGAGAGAATCCCCACACAGCCTCATAAGTGTCGCCGAGGCCGCTGCGAGCGGCGCAGCGGATGACGCTCACCCTGTGCCGGTGGATTCGTGCATCCTAGAGAGATGCACGTTGCTGAGACGCATCAGAGGGGTAGCGCGGGACGTTCGCAGGTGGATGCCGATTTCGAATGGATCGGTTGGGGCGTCATCAGGAACTCCGACCACGACGTCGGAAACGGGATCGACCTGTTTCTGCTCGCCCGAGGTGAACGGCTCCACGACAGCGGCCGCATGGTCACGGCGCAGGTGAAGTCGGGACCGAGTTTCTTCGACCGCCCCGCTCGGGAAAACGGACAGGTGACCGGATGGTGGTTCGGCGAGTCGGACGACGGCCACCTGAAAAGGTGGTTGACGCAGCCGTTCCCGCACCTGGTCGTCATCCATGACGTCGAGACGCGGATCTCGTACTGGGTTCACGTAAGGCCAGACGCGGTAGTTCGCACTGGACAGGGGTGGAAGATCCTCGTGCCGGCCAACCAAAAGGTCGACCGAGAGTCGCTCCCGGACCTGCGGGCGATCGCAGCCCGCGCCCCCGCAACATATGAGGGGGCCGTCTGGACGGGGCGACTCGAGGGTCTTGCCGACGACGACCGCTGGCGTTACGCGCTGGTCGCACCTCGGCTGGTCGCGCCGCACCCGAACTCTGGGATCCCGCAACCGCTTGTCCCAGAGCAGGCGACCGCCATGCTCCTCCAAGGCCGCGCGGGCGAATTCGCAAACCACGCTCGCGAGGAGGATTCCGTCCCCGATCTCGCCGAGGCCAGAGACCACCAAGACTGGGGGTGGCGCTTCGTCGGCGGAATGCACCAACTATTGAGCCAACGTTCATTCGAGGCTTTCGAGCAGCTTGCAGCCGAGGCCCCAACCGTCCCGGCGCGGGTGGCCGCCTCGGCGGTTCTCTCGGCGGCGTACGCGCGCGCCGAGGTATTCGCGCATTCGGCAGCACTGGTGCGGTCGATGCTCGAGGTCCCGCACCTTCTCCCCGTAGACCGCGCGTGGCTACATGTCCATCTGGCCAGGGCACTCAGAGAGGCCAACGCACAGGACGAGGCCTTGGCCCTTATCGGTGAGGCCGAGGCCATCCTGTCGCAGATCGCGGACGACCCTGTCGCCGCAGCGATGAGAGCATCGGCGGCCATGCTGTGGTGGCGCCTAACGTGGTTGGAGGGCGCTGACATCGCCAAGCTCGTCACGGCGTTGGACACCCGGGTGCGGTGGTGGTCGACCGACTCGACCGTGGGCGCCCTAGACAAGTTCCTGCGCGAGTCGTTCGAGGAGGGAACAGTCGGTAGACCCCTCGAGCTGGCGGCTGGCGATCCTGGGTCCGGCGAGCTCGTGGCCGCCGAGGTTGCGGCAGACTTGCGGGGGGACGTCTCACAGGCTCAATGGCTCGCGGTCGTACGAGCCCGTCAACACGTCGCGTTGCCGCGCCAGCACGACGAGGCGCAAGCGCGCTACGCCGCGCTGAACGACTTGCGGCGCGTGGGGGCGGACAAGCCGCTGGATCAGGCCTTACGGGCGCTCTGGCGAAGCGGCCCGCTGGAGGAGGTTGCTCGGCTGGCGGAGACCACGGCGGATGTCGCGTGGACGCGTACGAATTGGAAAACGAACCTCGTGGCTTGGAGGCGTGCCGCAGACGTGATGCCTGCCGCTGCCGCTGCTTCCGCG
>DATADF010000129.1:0-3295 GCA_036258695.1 Actinomycetota bacterium | reverse complement strand
AGCTCGAGCACTTGCTGCTGGTGTCCGACGTCGAGAGCGCTTGTTGGTTCATCCAACAGAAGGACGGGAGCTTGCTGCGCAAGCGCTCGTGCAAGCACGGCGCGCTGGGCTTCGCCTCCGCTGAGCGACCCCAGCGGCCGCCGAGCGAGTGCGGTGAGCTCGAGACGGTGGAGCACCTTGGTCACGACTTCGATGTCTTCTTTGCTCTCGGTGGCGAAGTAGGCAATGTACGGATTGCGGCCCATCAAGACGTAGTCCATCACTGTGGCAGACGCCGGCATAACCGGTCTTTGCGGGACATAGGCGACGAGCTGCGCCAGTTGTCGGCGTCGGATCGAACCCACCATGTCGCGGCCGACCATGATCCGTCCCGAGTACTCGACCACTCCGGCGATCGCCCTCAAAACCGTCGTCTTTCCGGCTCCGTTTGGTCCGATAAGGGTGACCCAGGAGCCTTCCCCGACCCGCACGGAGAGGTCATGAACTGCCGGCTTTCCGTTGTAGGACACGGACAGCTGGTCAACGGAGACCGAGCTCACGTCTGGCGCGCCACTCGACGCAGCACCATCAAAAAAAAGGGAGCTCCTAGAAAGGCAGTGATGACTCCAATCGGGATCTCCGCCGGAGCGATGACGGTGCGACCCACGAGGTCCGCAAGGATCAAGAATGCGGCGCCGAAAGTCAGTGATAGCGGGACCACAAGGCGGTAGCTCGCGCCGAAGATGAGCCGAACGGTGTGTGGAACGATCACGCCGACGAAGCCGATCAACCCGCTCACGGCCACCGCTGCCGCGGTTCCAAGAGACGCGAACACCACGATGACCAGCCGAACCCTGCGCGTATTGACACCCAGGCTGTCGGCCTCTTCATCCCCAACGCTCAGAAGATCGAGTAAGCGACGGTGCAGCACGATTGCTAACGAGCAGATGAGGATGTAGGGCAGCACGAGACCAACCTCGCGCCAGCTCGCGGTGGTCAGTTGCCCGAGGATCCAGGTGTAGACCTGCCGCACCGTGTCCGACTCCCTCTGCTGCAGATATGTCTGTATGGCAGTGAGGAAGGAGGCGGTCGCCACCCCGGCGAGGATGAGTGTGGCCGTAGTGCGGCCACGCCACCCGGAGCGGCCGAGAACATATGTGGCGGACACACCCAGCAGCGCGCCGATGAAAGCAAACAGCGGCAGCGGATCGATCGCTAGAAACGAGGGTGGCAGGTAAGCGATGGCCACCGTTGCTCCCAGTCCTGCCCCCGCGGCCACTCCGAGCAAATAGGGGTCCGCTAGAGGATTGCGGAAGGCCCCCTGGTAAGCCGCACCTGCCATTGCCAGCGTCGCGCCTACAAGACCCGCGAGAACAACGCGCGGCATTCGCAGCTGCCACAAGATCGCAGCCTGCTGCTCGCTGAGGCCGGACGAAACATCGACCCCGGGAAGGCGATCGACCACCTCACCGACGACACCCGCGAAGTTCAGTGCCACGGGGCCGACGAGAATCCCCAGCGAGACTGCAAGACCAAGGCATCCGATCGCGAGTGCCGCTACGCCGCGCGGCAACCGCGTCGGACTCGGATCAATTGAGCTCACGGAGCAGTCTGGGTTTCAGCGACGGCCCCGGCGACGATCTCGAGGAAGTCGACGACTCTGGGACCCCAGCGCGAGGCGATGTCGTCCGCCACGGCGATAACCGCACCATTGCGAACCGCGGTTATCTGGTCCCATCCCGGACGTTGGGCCACTTTCTGCGGAGTCTGGTTGCAGCACTCGGTGTCGGCGAGAAAGATGAAATCAGGATCCGCGTCGAGGATGTACTCGGCGGAAAGCTGTGGATACCCCGTCCCGGCTTTATCCGCCTTGTCGGCGATGTTTCTCAGTCCGACGAGTTTGTAGACCTCTCCAATGAACGTCTTCGACGTGACGGTGAAATACGTGTCGTCGAGCTCGTGATAGTAGGTGGGTGCTTGTTCGAAGTCGGGAACCGACTGCACGATCTCCGCGATACGCGCTTGCATGTCCTCGATGAGGGCGACGGCCTCGTCCTGGTGACCGGTAGCAAGCCCAAGCTGTTCGAGCTGCACATAGGTGTCGTCAAGTGTGTTGGCCGCCGTCTGTACGAGTACCGGGATGCCGAGCGACTTCAAGGATCTGATCGCCGTCCCTTCTGAAACGACGAGATCGGGCTCGTACCCGGCTATCGCCTCGATGTTGGGCTCGTACCCGGAGAGATCCGTCGTGGGGACACCCGCCGGATAATCGGATTGGTCGTCGACCGCGACAACTTGGTCTCCCGCGCCTATGGCGAAAAGCATTTCCGTTGCGGTTGGAGACAGAGAGACGATGCGTTCCGGGCGGGCGGAAATCTCCAGGGGGCCGTTCGCACCCTCGACCGTCGCGGGAAAGCCTGCACCGGCAGGAGTCCTCGTCGACGCTCCGGGATCAGCCGGTTCGCCGCAGGCAACAGCGGCTAGTACAAGCGAAACGAAGATGGCGTAGAGACGCCTCATCGAGACCACCCCTTCCTCCCGGTCCTCGCCGGGGTCGCCCTCGGGCTTAGGGGTGGGATCCGAGCGCCGGCCTCGTCCCTTTGCCGCGAAGGTCATCCGAGCCAATCGCGCCGCGAGGGTTTTCTGGCTCGCCCACTCTTTGGGAGCGGACCTACAGTTGCGGGACAGCGCCGGACTTCGACCGGACTTACCCCTCCACGCCGCGTGGGGGAACTCTATTCCTCTACGAGGAGCCGCGTCCGATCACGGTCTCAGATAGCCGTCGGTAAGCCAGACGCGCAAGCGGTTCTCATGGCCGAGCCGGAAGGCGACCCAGAACCACAGCAGGATGGCGGCACCGACAATCTCCGCGCCCCACGTCGAAAGATGAGCCCAGGGGCGCGCGAACAGATCGAGCGCGTAAGGCTCCGCGGGCGCTGTGTCGAAGGCCTTCCCGAAGGCAGGCCAGTAGAGCGTCTTCGGCGCGGCCCACATGCCGTCGGCCACCAGATGCGTCAGCCACCCCACGGCGAGACCGAACACCGCGAGGCGCCGTTCACCCCGGAGTAACACGACGATCGCAATAGCCGTGGCGACCACTGCAAGCAAGGTGTGGGCGGGGCCGCGCAACGCAGGCAGCGAAAGCCACAAGGCGACTAGGCCGTCGATTGCGTCGGGGGCTACGGCGCCGAGTAAGACGAAGCGATAGTCGATGCGGCGGCGACCCAGGCTGAGATAGGTGATGAGCGCGCCCACACCCGCGTGCCAGAGGACCACAGGCAGCTAGTTCTCGAAGAGGTTCTGTTGGACGGATTCC
>DATADF010000128.1:0-8924 GCA_036258695.1 Actinomycetota bacterium | reverse complement strand
GCCTGATGCTTCGCGAGGTAGAGCAAGGTGTCGCGCGCCGGCGTCGTATTCAGAAGCATCATCTCGTAGCACGTGAGCAAGGAGTCGCGACCGAACGGCACGACGAACCACGGAATCCCCGCCGCGAGAATCGAGCCGTTTTCAGTTGGGGTAAGGAGCGCGCGCAGATCGCGGGCTGAAGCCGACACGAAGCGATCGAAAGACCGATGCAACCCGCCGATGCGCGTGCATGCCTCGTTCCAGTTCTTTACCCCTGCCTGCACGCGACTCTCCGCTGCGGGAAACGAGCGGCGTCTTTTTCGTTCGCCGGAGGCGGACGGTTCGAATCGCAGATCTAGCTGTTGCGATTCGCCCGGCTTGAGATTGACTTCCCAAGTCGCGACCGCAGAATCGGTGTCGAGTTCGAGATTCCGCGGGTCGGGGTCCATCTCGATGATCGTTTCGCGAAAGATCTCGTCTTCGCCTAGATAGGCGAAGCGCAAGGTCTCCTCCTCGTGCTTCGGTGCGAGGGCCTGTCCCCGTGACGAGCGTCGCCGCACGCCGCGTATCTCGAACATGTCGGCAAAATCCGCGGCCAATACGATCTCGAGCTCGGCCCGCGCCTTCACTACGCCGTGGTTACGGATCTCGATTCGTTCGTAAACCCGATCCGAGATCAGTCGCCGCCGCCGGATGTTCAAAGTCATCTGTGGAACCAAACGGTCGCCGTCGGTCTTCAGCTCCGGATTCGTCAGTTCGAAATATGCCTCGTAGGCGAGATCCGCGGCCGATGACAAGAGCACCGGTTTCTTGCCGCCGAGAGTGAGACGCATCTCGGAGAGATAGCGCGCGTCATCGCAGTAGATCCCCTCTCCCGTTGCGGCTGCCTGATGGATGTCTCCGTCGAACCGCGAACACACGAAGATGCGCCCCTCCTTGACGACCAGCAGGTCGCGCCCGGCCTCGGCCGGGATGGGCGGGGCCTTGGTGAGGCGAATCGGGCGCGCAGGGCCGACGACGTCGAATTCTTGGCCGCCTGGTCCGGTGATTGTCTCGGGCCGGCCGCGCTTGGCGTTCCGAGGGCTCATAAGCCTGTCAGGTTAGGACGCCGCGGCCACCTCGCGATAGACCGCTTCGTATTTCGCGACCATCGCCCCCACATCGAAGTACCTCTCCGCGCGCCGCCGGCACGCGGCCGGTTCGATCAACTCCGCTCTCTTGATGGCTTCCGGGAGGTCGGCGGGCCGCTCGCAGATGAAACCCGTCTCGTCGTGCTCCACCACCTCGGAAACCGACCCGCGATTGAGCGCCACGACCGGCGTCCCGCACGCCATCGCCTCGGCCATCACGATCCCGAACGGCTCCTCCCAGCGGATTGGGAACACCAGGCAGCGGGCCCTCCTCAGGAGATCCTTCTTGAGCTCTGTGTTGGCCGGACCAATCCACTCGATGTCCGGGCCGAGCCGCGGGCGAACCTCCGCTTCGAAGTAGGCATGCTCTTTCGATTCGTTGATCTTTCCGGCCAACACCAACGGGAATCCGGCGTCGCGCGCCGCCTCGATTGCGAGGTGGGCGCCCTTCTCGGGACTCATCCGGCCCAAGAACAGAACGAAGCGTTCTTTCTCGGGGGCATACGGGTAGTCCGCGACAGGGATCGAGTTGTGGACCGTAGCGATCCACGGGAGCTCTGGGGCCCACCGCCGCTGGGCCTCGGAGATGGCGACCAGGCGCACGCGCGGGTGAAGTCTTGCGTAGTAGTGCGCGAGCTCGCCGTCGACCGGTCCGTGGGCGGTGACGAGCGTGGGGGCTCGGCGCGCTCCGGCCAGCAAAGGTCCTGCAAATGAATGATCGTGGATGACATCGAAATCCCGATCTGAAAGCTCCCGATCGACGATCGCAGCATGGAGCAACTCCGGCAGTGGGTCTCCGAGACGCACGCTAGGGGGATCGCGATAGGTCTGGAGGAACTCGGCGCGCGTAGGCGACGAGCCGCTGGCGACAAGTGTCACCTGGTTGCCGCTGTCGATAAGACCCTCTACCAGCCAGTGGCACAGCCATTCGATGCCGCCGTAGCCCAGCGGCGGAATCTCGAACCACGGCGGGGCAACGACTGCTATCCGCAGGCGTGGGTAGGACGTATTCACTCCCATATCCTTCCCTCCATGAGGAACTTGACCACCTACTGCAATTGAAGATGAAAAGGCGTCGCTCCGGCCCTCAGCCCCCGCTGGCGGAGAGTTCGGCACCGAAACGCGCCGAGCGCGGCCCCCTGTCGGACAACTCGAACCGTCAACGATGGGGCCCGGTGCTGTGGATCCTCGCGGCCGTGGTCTTGATCACCGTCTTGCAAAGCACGCTTCTGCGCGGCCCGTCGGAGCTTGCCTTCTCTCGCTTTCTAGATCTCGTCGAGCAAGGCCGGGTCGAAAAGGCGAACATCTCGGAGACCTCGGCCAGCGGAACGTTCAACACATCGGAGGGAGAGGAGCGCGAGTTCGTCTCCACCTTGCCGCCCGGCTTCGAGACGAACCAGCTGGTCGAGGAGTTGCGCGCGAATGGTGTCGAGGTCACCGCGACCCAGCCGAGTCCCTGGGCGAGCCTGCTCTTCGGGTGGGTTCTGCCCCTCCTGTTCATAGGCGGCCTCTATTTCCTGTTTACGCGGCGACTGCGAAGCCAGCTGAGCGGAGGCCCGCTCTCGTTCGGCCGGAACAAGGCCAAGCTGTACGACCGCACCGATCTCAAGACCACCTTTGACGATGTAGCCGGCGTCGATGAGGTGGAGACGGAATTGGTGGAGCTTGTCGATTACCTGAAGAACCCCAAGAAGTACGAGCGCATCGGCGCACGGATTCCCAAGGGGGTTCTGCTCGTCGGCCCGCCCGGAACCGGCAAGACACTGCTGGCGCGAGCTATCGCCGGGGAGGCCGGCGTGCCGTTCTTCTATATCTCGGCGTCCGAGTTCATCGAGCTCTTCGTGGGCCTGGGCGCGGCGAGGGTGCGCGATCTGTTCCAGCAGGCGCGCGAACGTGCTCCCGCGATCGTCTTCATCGATGAGATGGATGCGATCGGCCAGACCCGCTCGGGGGCCGGCGGCTACCAGGTCGGATCGCACCAGGAGCAAGAGCAGACTCTTCAGCAATTGCTCACCGAGATGGACGGGTTCGAGCCCAACAGCGGGGTGATCATCGTGGCGGCTTCGAACCGGCCCGAGGTTCTTGACCCGGCACTGTTGCGTCCCGGCCGGTTCGATCGTCAGATCCAGGTCAACTTGCCCGATGTACGAGGCCGCGAGCAGATCCTCGAGATCCACGCACGAAACGTGAGTCTGGCCGACGCCGTCGATCTGAAGGTGATCGCCCGGCGGACGCCGGGGTTCTCCGGCGCGCAGCTCGCGAACGTGGTTAACGAAGCCGCACTTCTCGCCGCGCGCCGCGGCAAGGAGCGCGTCGCGATGCCCGACTTCGAAGAGGCTATCGACCGCGTTCTGGCCGGGCTCGAGCAACGATCGAAGGTGCTGTCCGATCACGAACGTCGTCTGGTCGCTTATCACGAGTTGGGCCACGCGCTGGTGGCCCTCTCCGTGGAGCACGCAGACCCCGTGCACCGCGTCTCCATAATCCCGCGCGGGATGGGCGCGTTGGGCTACACACAGCAGCTCCCCGAGCAGGAGCGCTATCTCATGTCCGAGCCCGAGCTCCGAGATCGGATCGCCGTGCTCTTGGGGGGCCGGGCGGCAGAGGAACTCGTGTTCGGATTCGCAACCACTGGAGCGCAGGACGATCTGCAGAAAGCGACTGAGATCGCGCGCCGCATGGTGATGGAGTTCGGAATGTCGGAGAAGGTGGGCCCGATCAACATCGCGGAGCCCGGCCCCCGATTCCTGGGCCCCGGCTTCCGGCGGGGCGAGGACCTCTCGGATGAGACGGAGGTCGCGATCGACCGGGAAGTGAGATCGATCCTGCGACAGGGTCACGCACGCGCCACGCGCTACCTCGAGCGCCATCGCAGCGATCTGGACGAACTGGCCGGGGTTTTACTCGAGCGCGAAACGCTCGATCGGAACGACCTGGAGCGCTACTTCTCGACGGGCGACACCGGCGTCATCCTGCCGCTGGATGGAGTCCAGCCCGATCAGCCGGCGCGTACCGATAGAACGGGCGGCAACCGTGAGGCGACCGTGGCCCACGTCGCGCCCTCGTCGCTGGAGCCGAAGACCTCGCCGGAGGTGGCTCCGAAGTAGAGGCCGAGCGGCTGCTGCCCGTCATGGCAGAAGGCCTGCCGCAAGATCGTTAGGTAGGCGTCGTCTTGGGGGAGTCCATCGCTCGAGGCTTGCCAGCTTTCGCCGCGATCGCCGGTGGTGAAGACGCGCACCTTCCCCTCGGGCGTAACGCGGTCCACGTCGGCGACCAGCGGGATAACCCACGCGCGGTCGGCACTGCGTGGATCGACGACCATCGGAAAGCCGAAGTCCGACGGCAGATCGCCTCGGGAGCCGATGTCTTGCCAAGTTTCTCCCGCGTCGTCCGAGCGATAGACACCGCCGTGGAACTGCATGTAGAGAGTCGTCGGCTCAACCGGCGAGCGGTACATGTTGTGTACGCAAAAACTGGTGTTGGTCGCGCGCGCATCCTCCGGCACGTAGCGCGGGACGAGACCCTCGACAGCTTGGTGCCACGATTCACCGCCGTCGTCGGTGATCCAAACCCCTGCCGCGGAGATGCCGATCGCAAGCTTGCTGGGATCGTCCGGCCAGGTAGCTATGGAATGGAGGCATAGGCCTCCCGCGCCGCCCTCCCACTTCTCCCGGCCGGGGACGTCCCACAACGGCCGATTCAGCTCCCAGGAACGTCCCCCGTCCTTGCTGCGGAACAGGGCCGCGGGAGCGACGCCCGCATAGAGAACGCCATCTTCCTCGGCCGGCTCGATCCTCCAGATGCGGGTCACCGTCGCGCCGGTGTCCTCGGGAAATGCCGGCCCCTCGCCGTGATCCCACTTGCCCGCGGGGTCGCTCGTGAAGTAAATCCGGGGGCCGAAGTAGGGATTCGTCACCGATGCGAAATAGGTGCCCGTGCGCGGGTCCTTGATCGCATACTCCACCTCTTGGCCTTCAAAGGCGCGTGCTGCGACGTCCATGGCGGCGCCGCGTTCTCCTCGGAGCACGAACAATCCCTTGCGCGTTCCGACCAGAAGCTCGGCTTCGTCTGCGCCGCCGGAGATGGCGGGAAGGATGCGGATCTCGTCTTGGGCGTCGACGCGGTCGTCCAATCCCACCACCTCTCCGTTTAAGAACACCTTCACATGCGGTCGCAGACGGCCTTGCTCGTCCGTCAGCCAGCCCGTCGTCTTCGGGTAGCGCTCGCGCAGGCTGCGCAGGACGTCGTTGACGCGCTCTCCTTCGAGATGCAGCCCGTCGTTTCCATCCGTCAGGTCCCGCAGTTGCGCGGGCAGATACAGAGTGCTCATTTGAGACCTCGCGGAAGGCTACCGCCGTTGTCGTCGGGGATCATGTCCCTACACTTGTGGCCGAGGAGGGGACACCCTCCGTCGCCCTCGAGGCACTACGGTTCGCCCGTGACCGTCAGGAAACTTCCGCGCGTGGTTCCATTTGTCGGCGAGCCGTGGGATCCGGTCGGCGCGGATCATCCGATGCGCCGCGTAACGCGGGAAGTCGCGCTGGGCGAGGGCTGGACTCCTGAGATCGCGGCCGATGTCGGTGCGCTCTTCGACCAACTCGCAGGCGAGTGGCACACCCGCGACAAGCCCGACCGTTACCTGTCGATCGCGGACGCTCTCGAGCGCGGGGGCCCGTTCGCCGAGGGGCTCGCCGTCGAGCTCGGCTCGGGGACGGGGATGACCACGCGCATGTTCGCCGAACGCTTCCCGTTGCTTGTCGCGGTGGACCTATCGATGGAGATGCTGAGGCTCGCTCCGCACGACACGCCTCGCATCCGAGCGGATGGATCGCGACTGCCGTTCGCCGACGACAGCGTGTCCACCCTGCTGCTCGTGAACATGCTGCTGTTTCCGCAGGAGGTGGACCGCGTTCTCCGTCGCGACGGCGCTCTCGTATGGGTCAATACGGCCGGAGAGCACACGCCGATCTATCTCAGCGCGGAGGACGTCGACTCAGCCTTGCCCGGTGATTGGGATGTCGTCACCGCCGCCGGGGGGCGGGGAAGTTGGTCTGTTGCGCGGCGCGCTTAGAGCGAGCCCGGGTCAGCAGTACCAGCGGTAAGGGATGTTCTCCGGCAGGCCAATCTCGCCGGCGCTGCCCTCCCACTCGCCACTGGGTACCCAGCGATACAAGTGCGCCATGCCATAGAGGTTCAGACTCGAGAGGCACTTCATCTTCGTCCGCTCGCCGCCATCCCCGAAGGTGAACCCGTCGCCGTAGATGAATGGTGCCGGGCTGTTCATCAGGTCGTGTCCCAGTTTCGGGTGGATGGTGTTCGTGTGGCCGAGTCCGAATGTGTGGCCGAACTCGTGGATCGTGACGATCTCGAGATCGTTGATCTCCGGGAAATCCCAGGCGACCTGGCCGGCGCGCGGTGCGCTGCCGAACAAGCTCAGTGCGATCACCCGGCCGCTGTAACGCACCTCCTCGCGCAGCCCCACCTGCTCGAGGATGCCGTTTACGGCTTCGCGCGTCCCGGTATCTCCCGCGACGCCACGGAACGCGGGGCCCGCGGCGACGTATCCCAAGATGACGTCGTATCCCACCGGATTCACCGGGTTGGCCTCATCAAAGATCTCAATGTGGAACGTGATCTCCTTGAGGTAGTCGAACTGTGGGTAATCGTGAGCGAACCGCTTGAGTACCTCCAGCCATTTGTTAATGCCGCGCAGAGTCGCGTCGATGTAATCGACAACCGTCGGGCCCAGAGGGTTGCCGATGTCACCATGACTCGGCGGAACCAAGAGGACGCGCGCATCTGTCGTCTGAAGCGAGCCGCCGAAGATCAACTCGGTGGGGGCGACCTGTGGTTTCTCGCAGTTCATGAAGCACAGCTGGTATTCGGCAAGGTCGAACTGGTTCGCTTGCAGGTGGAGCCGATAGTCGCCGGCCATCACCGCGCGATGCACTGCCAGGCGGACGGCTCCGATCTCACTGGTGAACCCATTGCTAACGGTGACGCCGGTTCCGCCGACTTTCGTGCCCGCGTCGATGACGTTTCCGTTGGGGTCCATCAGAGTGATCGGATCGGTCATCGTTGCCGGGAACTCGATGAGTACCGACACGAACCCACCTTCCGGAAGCTTGAACTTGTAGAAGTCGTCGCCGTCGTCGGCTCCCGCGTCGAGCTTCCCTTCGTAGAACCCACGAGGCTTCACGCGCGTGGCTTCGTCGAAGGTGTTCCCGGCGTCGCGGCCCGAGCCCGCATCGTTCTGCGGAGAAGCGGTCGCGGCAGGTGCCAGCCATAGGCTGGAAAGGACAACGGCGATCACGGTGCCTATGCGGGTGGTGCGTCCAAGTTTTGTCATGAGTGACCGGATTCGACCCGGGGGAGCGTGTTCCTCTGAGGAAGCGCCGCCTAAGTAGGGTCGGTCCCCAGGCGATACCTAGGTGGAGTCTCGAGGCGTCGCCAATCCCGATGCAAGCCCACCGACGGCGGTGCCGGTGTGGATGACCTGATCGGCTCCATTAGAGGCGAACCAGAACACGCTCGGATCCCAAATAGATAGAGAGACCACGATCCCCACGTGGAATCCCCCGATAGCCAGGGCCACTGATCGAACCCTCCAATTGGTCCACGCGAAGTAGACCGATGCAATGCCGAGGAGCAGCGCCGCAAGCGAGTGCCAGCCGTTTGTTTCAAAGGCCCCGAAGACGAGCGCCGACTCGGCTCGCTGCGCGGCCTCGGCTCCGATCGGGAAGGCCTGGTTGGACATGAGACCGGCGATACCCAGAGGCAGGTGATAGATCGCCGAAGCGACTAAGAACACGCGTGCCGGCGTCCACGCCGAGCGTTCGAGTCCGGCCTGCGCGGTATCGGCAGGCACGTCGTGCCTGCTGAGCTCGCAGCGAGGTTGCGCACGGCAGTTGGTTTCATTGATCGCGAGCCAGACGGCGCACAGCGGCGTGCAACAGTCGCGGCATCGCCGAGCGGTGCCCGGCCGCGACGACCGGCCAGAGGAATGCTGCCGGTGGCTTGTCGTACCGGATGAAGGTCGCGGCCGAGACCTCTTCGGGAGCCACCGCGATCACGATGTTCGCAGTCAGGCACCACGAGGACGCGACCAGGCTGGTCCAGGTGGCGTCGCCGTCGGCGATCTGCCAGCCTCCAATGTGATCCGGTGACGACACCGGCGCGAGGCGAAGGCCGAGGATCACGCGCCAAACGAATTGCCCTGCCGCGCCGGCCGCGTCGGACACGCCCGCTCGGGCCCATTGCTCGGGGGAGAAGTGCTCGGCCGCGGGGGTCGCAGCCGTGAACAGATCGCCGTAGTCGGGGTGGTCGAACGCACACATGGCGAGGACCTCATCGGGGATTTGAGGCCGCTGGACGACGCGTGTGCCGTCGGCACTGGAGCCTGCTCCGGCGAGGTGGGATCGAGAACCTGTGGGCTCAAGAACCGAGCTGTTCTCATGCATCATGCCCTCCTTTGGGCCTAGCTCCGCGGTAACATACATACATGTACGTATGTCAGTCAAATGGCTCGGATCAGTGTGCCCGATGATCGCCGGCGGCCCTGGCTGGTGATGGCCCGCTCTGCGACGCCCGAGCGGGTGCGCCCAACCCAGGCCGAACGTCGTGCCCGGACCCGGAACGCACTTCTGGAAGCGGCCGCCCGGGGACTGTCGCGCTACGGCTACGGCAACTTAGTGCTCGAGCAGGTCGCCAGCGATGCGGGCTACACGCGCGGAGCGCTGTATCACCTGTTCGCGAATAAAGAGGACCTAGCGATGGCCGTACTGTCGTGGGTCGAGGAGTCCTGGTATCCGGAGG
>DATADF010000127.1:0-3505 GCA_036258695.1 Actinomycetota bacterium | reverse complement strand
ATCCGAACGACGGTGGCGTGGCCCTCCGCGGAGTCCCAAGCAGACGCGGGGCCGGAATCGGTCTGGTCGTAGTGACCGGAGACGACCACCATTTGCTCGGGATGCTCGCTGCCCGGGACGATCGCCTGCAGGTTCTGGCCGACCCCGCCCGGTTGGGCAAACACGTACGGGGGCACGTCATTTGCCGGCGAGAAGAACTTGTACGTGTGGACGGTGCCGCCTAGTGGGCGCACGAGCGGCTTCATCGTCTTGACCCAGAACTTGCCGAATTCCAGCGAATGGTTTGCACATCCGTTCGGTGGACAGACCCCGTGCGCTACTGCCCCACCCGGCGCTGCCTTCGCATCGGCGTCGCCCGGCTGACGCTCGGGAAACCAAATCGTCTCGTACACATTGAGGTCGTAGGCGTTGTAGGTGCCGGTCGGGTTCGCCTTAGGGACGGCATTCGGATCGGGAAGAGGCGGGATCAGCTCTATGGCCGGCGTGGGTTTGTAAGACATGTTCGAGATGCTCGGGATGCTCCCCGAGCCGGACCGAGACTTGGCACCCCCCTCTTGAGACAACGCCGATCCGCCGATGGGCAACAGCAGAGCGACGGCGAGCGCCAGCGAGCGAAAACGCATACGAGGACTCCTATTTTGGTCGACCGAACGAGGCGAGCGTGGCTTGTCAGTTAGACGCGATCAGCTCCGCCACCTGCACGGTATTTAGGGCCGCCCCCTTACGCAAGTTGTCCGCCACGCAGAAAAGCTCCAGTGCGCGCGGGTTGAAGAGATCGGCCCGGATCCGCCCGACATAACAGGGATCGCGACCGGCCGCCTCGAGCGGCGTAGGGACAATCCCGCGCTCGGGGTCGTCTCGCAGCTCCACGCCCGGTGCCTCCGCCAGGATTTCCCGCGCCTCGTCCGCCGATAGCTCGCGCTCAAACTCCGCGTGGACGGCCACGGAGTGACCGGTCACCACGGGGACGCGCACACACGTCGCCGTAACGGGAAGGTCCGGCAGATCGAGGATCTTCCTCGTCTCGAAGCAGAGCTTCAGTTCCTCACTCGTGTAGCCGTCGCGCTTTATCGACCCTGCAAGCGGGACCACGTTCATGGCCAGCGGCTGCGGAAAAGTAGAGCCGGGCTCGAGAAGATCGCGCGCGCGACCCGCCACCACCGTGTCCTCGTCCTTTGCCACCCGTTGGGTTTGCTCCCACAACTCATCGACTCCCGCGCGCCCCGCGCCCGACGCCGCCTGGTATGACGCGACGACCAGCCGGGTCAGCCCTGCGCGTGCGTGGAGCGCAGCGAGCGGAACGACCATTGCCAGCGTGGTGCAGTTTGGGCTCGCCACGATCCCAATGGGCCGGTCGCGGACGGCGTCGGGATTTATCTCGGGGACCACGAGCGGCACCTGTTCGTTCATCCTCCAGGCCGCCGAGTTGTCGACAACCGTTGCTCCTGCCTCGACCGCGAGCGGTGCCCATTCGAGCGCGACCTCGTCCGGAACGTCGAACAACGCGAGATCACCCGCTTCGAAGACATCTGTGTTCAGCGCGACCACGGTGACGGCACTGCCGTCGAACTGCAACGCGCGGCCGGCCGATCTTTCCGAGGCCACCGGAACCAGCTCATCGATCGGAAATCGCCGTGTCTCGAGTATCTCGAGGATCTCGCTGCCGACGGCGCCGGTCGCGCCGACCAGGACGATTCGCATCAGTTTCGGGCGCGGGCGGCAGGAGCAGGCGCGGGCTGCGGGTCGGGATGCGACTCCCGGATGACGGCCTCACGCGCCAGGTCGAAGCGGTCGTGAATGGCGCGTACCGCCTCCTCCACCCTGTCGGCGCGGATAACGCACGACACACGAATCGATGAGGTCGAGATGATCTCGATGTTGATGCCGTGTTCGGAGAGTGCTTCGAACATCGAAGCCGCGACGCCGGGGTGAGTCTTCATTCCCGCGCCGATCAAAGAGATCTTGGCAATGTCGGAGTCTGTCGTGATCCCCTCGGCCCCAACCTCCGTAGCTATACGTTGGAGCAGGTCCTCCGCACGCGCCAGGTCCTCTTTGGGCATGGTGAAGAAGACATCCGTGCGCCCGTCTGCCGAAGCGTTCTGCACGATCATGTCGATGTTGATGGACTCGTCTGCAAGTGGCCGGAACAGGCGCGCGGCAATACCCGGTCGGTCGGGGACACCGATAATCGAGACCTTCGCTTCGGATGTGTCGTGGGCGATCCCCGAGATGATCGCCTGCTCCATGCGTTCGTCCTCCTCTTTCACCCAAGTGCCGTCCTCGTTTGTAAAGCTCGAGCGCACGTGGACGAAAACGCCGTAGTTCCGAGCGTATTCGACGGATCGCAGCATCAAAACCTTCGCGCCTGCGGCCGACATCTCCAGCATTTCCTCATACGAGATCACATGTAGCTTGCGCGCCTCCGAAACGATCCGAGGGTCGGCGGTGAAGACACCTTCGACGTCGGTGTAGATCTCGCACGCGTCGGCTTGTAGCGCAGCCGCCAAAGCAACGGCTGTTGTGTCGGAGCCACCGCGGCCGAGCGTCGTGACGTCGAATTCCGTTGACACGCCCTGGAACCCCGCGACGATCGCGATCTTGCCGGCCTCCAATGCTTCGAGCACTCGGCGAGCGCGCACTTCGACGATCCGAGCCTTTCCATGGGTTGTGTCCGTGACGATGCCCGCCTGGGATCCCGTCAGCGAGATCGCCTGATGGCCGAGCTCCATGATCGCCATGCTCAGCAATGCCATTGAGATTCGCTCGCCCGCCGTGAGAAGCATGTCGAGCTCGCGCCCATGGGGCGCGGGAGTGATGCGCGCGGCGAGATCAAGAAGCTCATCCGTCGAGTCGCCCATCGCACTGACTACGACGCAGACCTTCTGCCCCGCCTCGGCCGCGTCGACGACCCGTCGGGCCACCGACTTGATTCTGTCGGCGTCGGCCAGCGAGCTGCCGCCGTACTTTTGAACGATCAGAGCCATCGTTTCAACCTATCGACTCGTCGATACACACAAAGCTCAATAACTGATCGAACTACCTTTCCGGCGATCAGAGAGCGGTCCTCCGAGGCAGGTTTGCCCCCTTGAGAAGGCAGCCGCTCCCAGCGGGGGCCTTCGTGGGTAAGCGAGTGCAGCGAGCGGCCTGCCGAGGAGTTGGCCGCCGACGGTCGCCGCCAACCGAGTCAACCGCCAGGTTCGCTACTTACTGGTTCGGATGGGGGTAGGGCTGTCCTCCGCCGTTGCCGTTGCCGTTGCCGTTCCCGTTCCCGCCATCATCGGGGTTCTCGTCCGACGAGTTGCCGTCGGACTCGCCCTCTCCGTCGTGCTTCTCGTGACCTTCGCCGCGCCCCTTCTCGTGTCCTTTGCCCTTCTTCCCCTCGTCGCTCGGCGCGGATTGCTCGGTGCCGGAGTCATCGGGCGGTGGGTCGGAGGGCGGTGCGTCCGGCGGCGGCGTCTGGTTGTTGGGGGGCGGCGTATTCCCAGGAGGTGCGTCGGGCGCGGGC
>DATADF010000126.1:0-8025 GCA_036258695.1 Actinomycetota bacterium | reverse complement strand
GGTTCCCGGGAACCAAGATCGTGGGCGGAATCACCTTCGAGGAACCGGGCGAGATTCCGTGCGAGAACCCAGAGCCCCGCGCCGGCGGACGGATTCTCGACGCGTCCGGACACGGAACGATGACGGCGTCGCGAGCGACCGCGACGGAGTACGGCGCCTGCAAGGAGTGTCTCGTCGTGGCGGTGCAGTTCCCCACCTCGCTGCCTATCGGCCCGGGAATGTCGGACACGACGCAGCCCGCGATCGACGCCATTCGGTGGGCAGCGGCTAACTCCGACTGGATCGACGCGCAGTCGAACTCGTGGGGGCCCTTCGTGCCCGCTTGGGATCCGACAGGACAGGCGGGGCTCTTCACGGCGAACCCCGAGCTCGTGAAAGCAGTCGAAGAGGTCTCGCAGAAACATCTGGCCCTGTGGGCATCGGGCAATGGAGCACTGTTCAGGTTCGGGGTCGTGGGGCATCCGACACTGCTGAGTCCGCACCTGGGTCCCTCGGCAGTGATCGTGGGTGGACACGACTCCGGTTACGTCACGACGTGGCCCGGCTTCCCTCCACATGTCGTCTCGGATGCGTGCGCTTCGTGGGCGGCGTATCACACGAAGAACAAGAAATCCGCCGAGAACGTCGGCGGGGGTACGTCGGCAGCGACGCCCTTCGTGGCAGGGGGCGCGGCGCGCATCCTGCTCGAAGCCCGACGCCTGCTGGGCGAGACCGACACGGGAGTTACCGGCGGTGTGGTTGCGGCCGGTCCGAAGGGATTAGTCGACGACGGGCCCCTGTCGGATGGAACGTTCACGGTCGAGGAGTGGAAGGAGACCGTCTTCAAGACGGCGTCACCACGACCCGAGGCGACCCACGAGGACGGGCCGACATGCCCCATCGATGCGGACACGGCTCGCTACGCACCGACCCCGATCAGATGGAGCGACGTCCCGTCGCAGTATCCGGAGTACCTGCACATCGGTTACGGCGCGGTCGACGGCGACGCGATGAAGCTCGCGTTCGGGGTCTTGCTCGGGAAAGTTGCGATGCCGGATAGAGCGGCGACCGATCAGTACTTCGCCCTCGACAAGCAGGCGCGGCAGACGACCTACGCAGTGTTCTCAGCGCCGTAACGAAAAGACGTCGTCGGGCAGACACGTGGGCGGCCGACGACCGACAGGGATTAGGAAACTGGGGCTTCCGGGGCGGCCTCCGCGGACGGTTTGTCGATGTCTTCCGCAACGGCCTGCATGGCGGCAATCGCGACTTCGATCTGATCGAGCGACGGGGGCTTCGTAGTGATGCGCTGCAGGGCGAGGCCCGGCAGCATCGAGATCTTGAAGAACAGCGAATCCTCATTTCGAGACGCGAGTTTGATCGCCTCATAGCCCAGGCCCGCCAGCACGGGAATTGCGGCAAGCCGCAAACCGATGCGCGGGAGCAACCCCCCCGACACGGTTAGGTCGATGACAAAGTGCGCCACGATCGTCAGGAACAGCACAATGAAAAGGAAGTTGGTCCCGCAGCGCACGTGGAGCGTCGGGTACTTGCGGTCGATCTCGGCCGGATCGAGCGGGTCGCCGTTTTCGTACGCGTAAATCGTCTTGTGTTCCGCGCCGTGGTACTGGAAGACGCGTCTGATGTCCTTCAGAAGCGAGATCAGCAGCAGATAGCCGACGAACATCCCCAATCGGATGCTGCCCTCGACTACGTTGAAGAGCAAGTCCTTCTCGCGCTCGCCCACTATGAACCTCGTGCCGAGGACCGGAAGAACGATGAAGATCGCCGAGAAGAACACCATCGCGACTGCGAGCGTCCAACCGAGCTGCTTGTCGGAGAGCTGCTCCTCCTCCTCGGACAATGCGTGGCTGGCCGAGATCTTCAAAGCCTTGATTCCAATGGCGAGGGATTCGCCGAGAACCATGCAGCCGCGAACCAACGGCCATTTCAGCCACGGGTGCCGCTCGGCCGCCGACGGAAGGGGGAACTTGTCCACGGCGATCGTCTCGTCGGGACGGCGACAGGCGACGGACCACGAGGCCGGCCCGCGCATCATGACGCCCTCTAAGACGGCTTGCCCTCCTATGGAGGGGCGTTTGGTGTCGCTCAGTGGCTAGCTCTGCGGCGTCTTTGTGCGGCTCGCGTACTTCTTCTGGAACTTCTCCACACGCCCACCGGTGTCCACCAGCTTCTGCTTGCCCGTGTAGAAGGGATGGCACTGGTTGCAGAGCTCTACATGTAGCTCCGACTTGACCGAGCGCGTGGTGAAGGTATTGCCGCACGAGCACGTGACCAGAGTCTCGACGTATTCGGGGTGGATGCCCTGCTTCATTCCTTCACCTCTTCTTTAGGTTGCTGCGCTTCGTTAGGTTGCTGCTTCCTCTGTCGCGCCCTCTCGTATGCCGCCGAGGCCTTGGCCATGACCCAGAAGGTCAGCCACAGGCCGCCGATCAGACCTGCGATCGTGAGCCATTGCGGCCAACCTAGACCCAGGAACACGCCGGTCTCCCCGACTATTTCCTTATCGCCCTGGTTCCTAATCGCCCTTGACGGGAACCTTTGCGATCTCTCTCAGGAACTGGGCATTGCCCTGGGTGGCCTTCATCTTGTCTATGAGCAGCTCGAGTGCGCCACCGCCCTCGAGGGCGTGAAGCACGCGGCGCAGACGCCAGGCCAGCTGCAACTCCTCGGGCGTAAGCAAGAGCTCCTCTTTCCGAGTACCGGAAGACTGGATGTCGATAGCCGGGAAGATCCTCTTGTCGGCCATCTTGCGGTCGAGGCGGAGCTCCCAGTTACCCGTGCCCTTGAACTCCTCGAAGATGACTTCGTCCATGCGTGAGCCGGTCTCGACGAGGGCCGTCGCGATGATCGTGAGAGATCCGCCATGTTCGATGTTTCGGGCTGCTCCGAAGAACTTCTTGGGTGGATACAACGCGGTCGAATCGACACCACCCGAGAGAATCCGTCCGGACGCCGGGGTCGCGAGGTTGTAGGCACGAGACAGACGCGTGATTCCGTCCAGCAGGATCATGACGTCCTGCCCCATCTCCACGAGGCGCTTCGCGCGCTCGAGCGTCAGCTCGGTGACTTGGATGTGATCGTCCGAGGGCCGATCGAACGTGGAGTAGATGACCTCACCGTCGACCGACCGTTGCATGTCGGTCACCTCTTCGGGCCGTTCGTCGACGAGCAGGACGATCAACTTCACCTCGGGGTTGTTGGCCCGAACCGAGTTGGCGATCTCCTTCATCACCGTCGTCTTGCCCGCCTTCGGAGGGCTGACGATCATTCCGCGCTGGCCTTTTCCGATGGGAGCAATCAGATCGATGATGCGCGGGGTGATGAGACGGGCATTCTCGGGTTGCTCGAGTGTCAGCCGGTCCTGCGGGTACAACGGGGTCAAATCGGCGAAGCGAGGCCGGCGCTGCGCGTTCTCCGGTTCGAGAGCGTTGATCTGGTGAATCTTTAGAAGCGCTTGGTACTTCTCCGATTCCTTCGGGGAGCGAACCGATCCGGTGACCTCGTCGCCCTTACGCAGGTGGAAGCGGCGCACCTGCGAGACCGAGACGTATACGTCCTTCTCACCCGGTAGGTAGCCCGTCGTTCGGAGGAATCCGTAGCCCTCCGGCAACAGGTCGAGGATGCCGGTGCGCACTTCCGCATTGGGATCGTCCTCGACCTCGGTGTCGTCCCAGCGCTCCTCCCGCAGGTAATGCGGAATGCCTCCCTGACCCCCGCCCCTGCCGCGCCTACGACGACGACCTCGGCCCTCGCGCGGCTCGGCCTTCTCACGCGGGCGTGAACGATTCTGTTGCATGCGGTTGTTCCGGCGATGAGCAAGGTCGTCAGAGCGGCGATCGCGGTCGTCGACCGCGCCCTCGTCGCGCAGCGACGTCTGCTCTGCGGTTGCCCCAACGGCGGCGGCAGGACCGGGCGCCCCGGTCGCCGGGGCCTCAGCCACCGGAGCGGGCACGGGCGCCACCTCGCGCTTGGGCCCGGGACGTCCACCGTTGCCGCTTCCGGCGATCGCGTCGATTATCTCGGCCTTCTTGAGACCGGTCACTTTGAGATCGAGTGATTTTGCGATCTCTTTGAGCTCGGTTACGGCCTTTGCTTCGAGAACCGAGCGATCCAGAGGAACTGCCACTTACTAGGCCTCCTGCATCGAGGGAGGTAGCTCGCCGAAACCCGGCTTTGCTTTCTCCCAGTCATCCATGAACTTCTTGAACCCCGCATCGGTAAGCGGATGGGACACCAGGGCTTCGAAAACCTTGAAAGGCATCGTCGCTATGTCCGCTCCCATGCGGGCCGCCTCCACGACATGGATCGGGTGGCGGAGGCTCGCTGCGAGAACCTGCGTCGTATAGCCCTGAACGGCGTAGATCTCGCAGATATCGGAGAGCAGACGGAGACCATCCGTCGCGATGTCGTCCAGTCTACCCAAAAAAGGCGAGATGATGTAGGCACCTGCTTCGGCCGCCAGAATCGCCTGCCCCGGCGAGAAGCACAGCGTCACGTTGACCCGAATGCCCTCATCCGTCAGCTTGCGGACCGCCGCGAGGCCATTTGCCGTCAAAGCCACTTTCACAACTACGTTGTCCGCGATCTGAACGATCTCCCTGCCCTGAGCCACGATCGTGTCGGTATCGTCGGATGCCGTCTCGATGGAGACGTCTCCGTCGACGATCGAGCAAATCTCTTTGACCAGGGGAAGGAAGTCCTGTTCTTCCTTGGAGATGAGGCTGGGGTTCGTGGTTATGCCTCTCAATACCCCCCAACGATTTATCTCGCGGATTTCTTCCAGGCTTCCCGTATCAAGGAACAGCTTCACGCGGTTCGCTCCCTTCAGTGCTTTGGCGGTCGATGGCCTCCACCGCTCTCTCCAGCAATTTCTCCTCGTGCTGAGCCACGACGGCTCCCCGCTCGACCGTCTCGATCGCCTTTTTGACGACGTGATCGATGATCTGGGTGAGGGTGGCGTCGAGATCGTAGTTCTCGATCTGCGGCACGCCGCGCATAAGCGCCGAGGACATCATGTATTTCTGCAGCCGGCGGATCTTCTTGAATGAGTTCAGGTACCTGGCTCCGGGACGGGCTCTGGTCTCCCGCGTGCGGCGATAGAAGTGACTGCGGTGAAGGTCTTCGTCTTCCACTGTAAGCAGCAAAGGCACGACGACGGCATCGGCGCTCTCCACCGATCCCAGGAAGCCGGGAACGAGATGGGCGCCCTCCAGAACCATGTCCGTACCCTCTTGGATCGCGCGATCGATGAGTGCTTGTGCACCTACGGCAACGGACGACGCCTGCTCGCGGAACCCGATGATCAGCTTGTCCGCAGAGTGCGGTATCGGCTGGCGCACGGCCTGATCTGCCTCGAAGGACGATGTGTAAAGCGTTGGGAACATGTCCTCGGTTAGTGCGCTGCGCAGCACCTCCCGCACCGCGTCGGTGGAGACGACCCGAGTGATACCAAGTCGGTAAGCGAGCTGGTGTGCGATCGTCGACTTGCCGGTGCCCGTCGCCCCTCCGATGAGGATGATCAAGGGCATATCGAGCTCCGCGACCGATTGCCATTTCAGTAGCGCCTCCGCGTATTGGTCCCCCGCCTCGCGTCGAAGCACATCGACCGTCAGATCGCGCAAGTCCTCGGCCGCGACCGTCGCCTTGCCGAGGGCGACCAGCTCCTCCTCGACTTTGTTCGCGATGCTGTAGGACCGGACCGGTCCGAGACCGGTGACCATGAGCGAGGCTGCCGTAAGCCCTTTGGAATAGGGCAGCCCGAACTCTCGGTCTGAGATCAGGATGTGCTTTCTGCGCTTCTCAACCATCAGAGTTCTCCGCGAAACGAGCCTTCGCTAGATCCGCGGCTGCGTGAACTGCCGCGGCGATGTCGTCGCCGTCGAGAGGCTCGGGCACGTTGTCCATGAACACCACTTCCAGGCCCTTCTTCAAAGCGAAACGGGCTGCCATGTCGATGCCGGCGGCCTTGATCTCGCACAGGAGCACGTCCACATCACGATCCAGGTGCTCCAGGTCGGCTTGGAGTCTGCGGCGGTCGGAGAGCGCATGGCTGATCCCAGCAATCCGACACCCGTATTTGCCTTCGAGGTGTCGCTTCATCAGGTCGGAGGCAGCTTCCGGGGCAGTCGTTGCAACGAAGGCTGTTTTGCCTTCGATTTCCTTTGTGGGATGGGGACGAAAGACTGTGCGCACTACCTCTACCTTTTTCTTTCCCTGAGCTGCTGCCTCTCCTTTGGAACCTCCGATATGGGACGACCGGAAGGCTTGCCGGATAACAGAGACGAGCTCGGAGATCTGGGAGTGGGATGCGAATGGATCCTCGCACATCGTAATGACGACTAAGTCCGCTAGCAATAGGCGGTAGAGGCCGAAGTACCCGGAGAGATATTCCGGTGGAAGCCCCGCCCCTACTACCAAGATGGTCGCGTCGGTGTGGGCCGGAGGGATCGCGGAGCCCGACCCCTCGAGGATCAGGAGATCGCCGTCGATTGAATTCGCGAGATCAATCCCCTCGGCTACGTTCGAATGCTCCACTCCCCCGGCAAGACCTCCCCCGCAACGGCGGCAGCCCACCGTGGGCACGCGAGCGAGCAAGGCGTCCTCCACGTAGTCCGAGGCCGCGTGCCGGCCCTCGTCGGCCATTGCGACGAGCTCGGTCGCACTCAGCTCGAGGGCATCGCCGCGCAGCAAGACGGGCTCCGGAGGCCCGCCGCGTCCCATCGCCACGACGACCGGGGAGGAGCCCTCTTCTTTTAGGACCCGGGCGGCATAGCCAGCGACTGCCGTCTTGCCGCTTCTCTTTCCGGTACCGATCATGGCCAGCGAGGGTTTTCCACACAGAAGGGGTCGTGCGGGCGGTTCGAAGCGGAAGTCGGCGCCCCCGTAAGGGATGCGGTGAGCGAGAGTGACGGCCGCAAAGTGATGACGGCGCCGATAGTCGAGCACGGGTTCGTCCGAGAGATCGATTACTTCATCGGGCTTCAGCTCAGCCAGTGCGCGGTCCAGAACCGTCAGGGGGTCGGACCCGCTCAGAACCGGGACGTCACCTAGTTGCTCGAGGGAGGACTCGGCCAGTTTCTCCCTGCCTCCGGCAAGCACCGCAGCGACCACGGTCGCATCCGGGCGCGCGATCTCCTCCAGAGCTGTCTCTATGACCGGCGGATAATGCTCACCGTCAATGACGGCTAGATAGCGGATCTGAACCTCCCGAACGGAGAGATTGTGGTAGGCCCCCGCGGGAACGATAGTGGCGCTAGGCCGACGCGTCGATTCATTGGAGGCTCCGCTTATGAACAGTGAGTCCTCGGACGCCACGGGCCGAAGGCTTTTGCGAGCCCGAGGCGGCGTCTCTCCTGGAGCAGTGCTCACAGGCGTGGTCGTGTCGTTCGGAGCGATGTTCTTGCTCACCGCCGGGGTGGCGGGGGTGCTCTACGCGTTCGGCGTCGATCTCGACGTGCCCGAGGGGGAATCGGTGCAGGCCGGCCCCTACGCGGGCGTGGCGCTCATCGTCGCTCAGTTCCTCGCCTATCTATGGGGCGGTTACACGGCGGGGCGCATGAGCCGTGGCGCGGGTGCCGCCAACGGGTTTTTGGTCGCGTTGCTGGCTCTATTTCTTGCGATCGGTGCGGGAGCCGTGGTCGCCGCGGTATCGCAGACCACGACCGGCCCGAGCCTGCCGTTCAACACGGCACGTATCCCGTTGCAGGACGAATACGTCGTGGATTGGGGGCTCGGAGTCGCTCTGGGGGCGATGTTGGCCATGTTCCTCGGTGGCATCGTCGGTGGTCTCGCGGGCTCGCGCTGGCACGCGCGCCTCGAAAGTCGCGCCCTTGCCGAGACCGAGCCGACTCCTGCCGAAGGACCCACGAAGGCCGACACGACTGAGTCCGCGGGACGGCGGTCAAGGAAGGAAAAGGCGATTCCAGACCAGCAGGCCGCGGACGATTCCGGTGCGACGACCGAGGCCGAGGCACAGGCCGAGCCGGAGACACGACCTCCCCAGACGCGCACCGAACGCCACAT
>DATADF010000125.1:0-4863 GCA_036258695.1 Actinomycetota bacterium | reverse complement strand
ACGCTGACGTCGGTAACCGACGAGATCAGGCGAGCCCTCGACGTGCGCGCAGTTGTCCTTCCCATGTCGGACGATCGCGCACCGACACTGCTGGAGACCCGCGACGGCAGGATCCTCGAGTTTCAGCAGTATTTCGTAAAGGAAAAGACCGAACCGGAGATCGCCGCAGTGCGGCTGCCGCAAGACGCGAAGCCGGCACCGGGAGTTCTCGACGCAATCTTGAACGCGGACATCGTGGTCCTGTGCCCCTCGAATCCGTTTGTGTCGATCGCCCCGATCCTGGCGCTTCCCGGAGTGCGCGCCGCATTGCGTGCCCATGAACGCGTGATCGCGGTCAGCCCGATCATCGGTGGACGAGCGCTGAAGGGCCCTGCCGACCGCCTTCTCCGTTCGCTGATCGGCGATTCGAGTGCCGCCGCGGTCGCTTCGCTATATGCCGATTTCTGCGACACGTTGATAGTGGACGATTCGGATCGCGACGACATCGCGCGCATAGAGAAGACAGGTGTGAAAGGTCGGGCGCTGGCCACGATCATGAACTCTCACCAGGATGCCGCGCGCCTGGCCCACGAGTTGCTCTCGTGATCCAGATCCTGCCGGTGGTCGGTATTCCCGAGATCGCCAAGGGCGACGACTTGGCGCTACTCATCTTCGAGGCCTGGGGTCAGGACTTTGTCCCGAACGATGTCGTCGTAGTCGCTCAAAAGGCCGTCTCGAAAGCGGAGGATCGCCTCGTGCCCGCGTCGGACCGCCGCGCGGCCGCGCTGGCCGAGTCGGCGCGCGTGTTACGTCGCTCCGGCGAGATGCTCATCTCCGAGACCGTTCACGGATTCGTCTGCGCCAATGCGGGCGTCGACTCCTCGAACGTGCCCGACGGCACCGTCGCGCTGCTTCCGTTGGACCCCGATCTCTCCGCGCGCCGTATTCGTGAACGGTTACGGCAGCTGACGGGTCAAGAGATCGCGGTGATAGTTGCCGATACCTTTGGACGGGCGTGGCGGATTGGACAGACAAACGTAGCGATTGGTCTCGCCGGAATCGATCCGTTCATCGACTATCGCGGCACGTTTGACTCATACGGGCGTGAGTTGCACGCCACGCGAATCGCCATCGCCGACGAGATCGCCGGAGCAGCCGAGATGGTCATGGGCAAAAGTGACCGAGTGTGTGCCGCAATCGTCCGCGGCGCCCCAATCGTGGCGGGGCGGGGGGCGGCCGTCGATATCGCACGTCCTCCGCGCGAGGACCTGTTCCGCTAGTGCACCTCAGGGAGGCGATTTCAGCTCGTCGCAGTGTGCGCGCCTTCGTCGACCAGCCGGTCCCGCGCGATGCCTTGGAGGATGCGGTTGCCTTAGCCGTGCAGGCGCCCGCTCCTCATCACTCGGCTCCCTGGCGCTTCCTGATACTGACGACCGAGGCCGACAAGCAACGGTTGGCGACGGCCATGGGCGCCGCGTGGAAAGAGGATCTCGCGGCCGATGGCCTGCCTCGGGATCGCATCGATGACATCGTGGGACGTTCGTACGACCTGCTGACCAAGACGCCCGCGCTCGTCGTGTGTTGCGCGGACATGACGAAAGCACATTCTTATTCGGATGAGCGTCGCGCGCGGGCGGAATGGAGCCTGTACGCGCATTCGATCGGCGCGGCGTTGCAGAACTTCATGCTCGCGCTGGTCGAGCGCGATATCGCTTCGTGCTGGATCTCAGCTCCCGTGTTCTGCGGCGACACGGTGCGAAGAATCTTTGACCTTCCGGACCACTTGGAGCCTCACGCATTGATACTGGTCGGCTACGCGTCACCCGATTACAACCCGCGCCCCAGAACACCGGCGCGCGCGGATGACTACATAATCGGGCCTGATAGCCTCGCCGATCGTGAGTAAGAAGCTTCTCGAAAAGCAGAGACGTCGTTTAGAGGAAGAGAAAAGGCTCGCCGAGCGGAGAAGCGCCGCTCGGCGTCGCAACTTGATCACGCTTGTCGTCGCGGTCGTCGTTTCGGCTCTCGTGGTGGGCGCCATTTACATGCAACGCCGCGCCGAGGAACCCTCGGGCCCCGTCGGGGTCGCCGCCTCGCAGGCGGGGTGCGGAGCGATCGAGCGCCCCGAAGAGCAAGGCCGCGAACACATCGAGGTCGGCAGTCCTCACGAGCCCTACAGCTCGTCTCCGCCGACATCGGGTCCGCATTACGAGACACCCGCGTCGACGGGTTTCTATCCATCGGCGTTGGAACCCGAACAGGTTGTACATAATCTCGAACACAGCCAGATCGTCATCTGGTACCGCCCCGATGTATCCGAGACCACGCTCGACCAACTCGAGGCGATCGTCGACCAGGAGCCTCTGGCCACTCTCGCAGTGCCCTACGAGGACATCGAAGGGTCTGCATCGTTCGTCCTGACCGCTTGGGGCGCGTCACAATCGTGTGCGCGCGTGTCGCAAGAAGTCATAGATGACTTCCGTCGACAGTTCCAAGGCCAGGGTCCCGAGAAGCTCGTCCCACCGTTCGACGGCTAGCCGTTCGTCGCCGCGCTACGGGGCCTTAGAGCTAGGCACCCCCCAGATGGGCGGGGTAACCTGATATCTCTTAGCGAACCAGCCTACGAGGGGTGATGATGGCTCTGACTCCTGAAGAGATCGCAAACAAGCAGTTCACCGTCGTGCTGCGCGGTTACGAAAAGGCTGAGGTTGATGCCTTCCTCTCGGAGGTCGCTAAGGAGTGGACGGCGCGACCGACACCGGAGCCGGGAGAGGCCCCCGCCGCTGCGCCCGTGACCACCACGGGCCCTCCGTCGTTCGATGCCCTAGGTCAAGAGGTCAGCGCCGTTCTAGAGGCGGCGAAGCAGGCCGCCGAAAAAATGCGAACCGAGGCGCAACAGGAGGCCGAGGAGACCCGAAGGAGCGCCGCCGAGGTCGCCGACCGCATGCGGCGCCAGGCCCAAGAGGAAGCCGAGTCGGAACGCGCCTCCGCCAAGCAAACCGCAGAGCAAACGGTCGCCGAAGCGGAACGCGCCGCGCGTGAGACGCGCGAAGCGGCGGAGCGGCACGCCCGAGAGACTCAGGTTGACGCCGACCGTTACGCGCGCGAGACGCGCAGTCAGGCGGAGAAGGAAGCTTCGGAACTTCTCGACAACGCCCGCCGGAAGCACCGTCTACTGAAGGCGCACGAGAAAGAGCTTCGTGACCGCGTGGTGACGGTTGAAGACGCCCTCAGCACGCTGCAGGCGCACCTGCGCGAGGAGACCGAGATCCCCGCGGAGGAGCTGGCGGCGGCCGCGGAGGAGCCTCTGCCGCGCGCCGGCGAGGGCACTCAAACGACTTGGACCCAGCCCTCGATGACGGGCGAGGCCGAGAGCCCGGGCGCGGGCGAACAAAGCACCGCCGCTGCTGCCGAGGAGCCGGCCGTAAGCGCTGCCGAGGAACCGGCCGCGAGTGCTGCCGAGGAACCGGCCACAGCCGAGGCGGCAACAACTACCGAAACTCAAGCCGCCGAGGCCGAGTTGAGCCTCGAGACTCCAGAGGCGGCCGCTGAGGAAACGCCGACCGTCGAAGAGCCTGCGGTCACGGCAGGCGAGCCCCAGGCCGAGGCGGCCGGACCGACGACCGAACCACCGTCGACCGGCGAGGGTCCCGGTCTTCTCGAGGTCTGGAAGGCGCGACGAGCGGCCCAATCGGGAGGCAAAGAAGCCGGCGAGGAGTCGGGCGAGCGGCAGTCTGCGGACCTCTAACCTCCTGGGGTCGCAGCCCCAAAACCCCTGGCTCCGCGCAAATGAACTCGTTTCGGGCGCGCGGGTGGTCGCAGGACCCGACGCGGCGCCGACGGATCGGAGCGCGCAGTGGATGAGCTGACTCATCGCTTCGGTCGGCTGGTCAAGGACCTGCGCGACGGATTGCCCGTGCTAGGCGAGCGGTTCTTACTGCTCGGCTCGGGTCCGCTGCCTATCGCCGAGGCGGCCGGCGCGGCGCTCCTCATAGACGAGAGCGGGGCGACCGTATTGGTTGCAGCTCTCCGCCAGGTGCGCGCCGAGACTGCGGAACAACTGCGGCGTCAGCTCGATGAGATCCAGTCGCTGCGCGAGGAGGATCTAGCCGAACTCGAACAGGGACCCTTTCTCGGCCGGCCGCTCAAGGAGCGCGTCGGACTTGTCTTCGGTGGCCCCGAGCGCGCCCCCGCCGCGATCAACGCCACGCAGCGTCTGATCTTGGTCGTCGAGCAACCGCCCTCCAACGAAACCAGTCGCCGCCTGGCGGAGGTTCTATCGACGTCGCTCGACGGTGTGTTTGTCTCGACACCCGCAGGCGTCGAGCGAATCCTTTTGCCCGGCCCTGGACGACCAAAGGCACCCACGGCGCGAGCTCCGTTGCCGCGTGTGGGAACGGCGGAACGACCCCCGGCCTATTGGGTGTCGGTCGGAATTGTCGTCACAGGTATCGCATTGATCATCATCGCGATCGTGCGCGCCGGGGATCCGCCGGACCCCTCCGCCGAAGCGATCGTCGAGTCACCGCTCCGGACAATCGCGGTGGGAGTACCGCCCAATGTCACCGAGACATTCCTGGTCGGCCAGCAACGCATGGCGCGTTTGTCCGATGGCCGCTTGGTTGCTCTACTCCCGACCGCCTCCGGAATACAGCTAGTGGTCGACGACAACAACCAAGGTCGCACGTGGCAAAGCCCGGTCGGAGTGACGGAGTCGAGCACGGTATCCCTGTCCGTCGCCGCGGACTCTTCCGATCGTCTTCATGTCGTAACGAGCGACGGCGCACAGGTCGAGTACACCACCCTCATCGAAGAGAGAGATGTCTGGACCGCCCAGTCGTCTGTCGTCCTCGATACGCAGTCGACCAGTCCAGTGCTCGACGT
>DATADF010000124.1:0-5306 GCA_036258695.1 Actinomycetota bacterium | reverse complement strand
GCGAGCTTCGCCAGAGCTTCCTCGCGCAGCTTCGTCTCAGCTTCGGCCTGAAGACGTTCCCGCACGAGCTGTGAGGACGCGACGCCCGCGACGGCCCCGATGATGAACCCGATTCCCATGCGGAAGGAGATCGAGGTGAGCAGCAAGTCGTTGCCGAAGGCTTGATGACCGTAGACCTCACGGACGCTGTACAGGACGGCGGCGGCGCCCATCGTCCAGAGAGCGCCCCGGAGCTCAAATCGAAGCGCTCCCTCCATCGGCAGGATGTAGATCAGCGCCCAGATCGCCGTGTCCTGATCGAATGTGTACACGAAGACGAAACCCATCACTGCGAGGAAATCGAGCAGCAGCGAGACCATAGAGAGTCGGCGCGCAGCCGCAAGGTCCCGTACCCCGCGCAGAAAGAGGGAGAGCATCACGTTGCCGATCGCCAGCAGCGCGACGATGGACAGCGCGATCGTCTCCGTCCCCGGCGGATGCGGGATGTAATAGGTCTCCACCTGGAGTACGCCGAACGCGACCCCGGCCCAGCGGATCAGGGTCATCTTTCGCTCGCGCGTCAGAACGCGGGCAAGCTCCGAACCCTCTGCCTCGCTGCGCTCGAGCCTTTGGCTCACCGTCGGTTCCTCCCGGGCGCGTCCGACCTATCGGAAAAATCCGATGATTCACCTAGATAGTCGGCACGCGCGGGCCCCACTTCAACCCAAAAGCCGCCAAATGGCCCAAAAGGACTACTTAGCTCAGACGACGATCCCGAGCGCTCCCTCTGCCATCGAGAAGCGGCTCGAGGTGGCCGGGGGCAGAGGCTCGCCGTCCACATGACGGTGGAAAGGAGCCGGAGCTTCGACCTCGAGATCACGAAGGTTGGCCACGTAAAAGGCGTCCCTGTGTTCGGCGAAGTCGTTCGAGATGGCCGTCCGCCAGATGTAGATAGGAAGGGCTTCGATCTTCATCGACCGAAGGGCCAAGAGGTCGAGCCCTTCGTCGATTTGGACCTTGGGAGCCAGCACCACGGGGCGACCCAGCAGATAGGCGTAGGGCCCGGCATTCGAAACGATCACCATTGCAGCCGCGATCTCACCGAACGCCCCACGCACGATCAGGTTCGGCTTTCTGTGCCGGTAGGCGCCCGCGAGAACCCGGAAGGCGCTCCAATAGAAGAACAGCTCGCCGAACCTCCGTTTGCCTCTCAGGTCCCGATCGACAAGCTCGGCGGTTTCTGCATCGAACCCGCACCCCGCGGAGACGGTGAAGTAACGCCCGTCCATTTGTCCCAGATTGACGCGCCGCGGGGGCCGACTCACGGCCGCGACGAGATGATCGACGGCCGCCAAGGGATCGCGGGGAACACCCAGCGTGCGCGCGAATCTATTCATAGTCCCGCCGGGCAAGAGCGCCAGGGAGGACGGCGTGCCCGCAAGTCCGTTCGCCACCTCGTTTACGTGGCCATCCCCACCGAACGCCACCACGAATGAGCTGCCGGACGCAGCTGCCTCCGCCGCGAGATGCATCGCCTCGTCGCGTGCGCCGGTGGTAACGACCTCGGCACCAAGGGACGAACGCACCTTGGCTACGACGCGATCGCGTGCTTCGGGGTGCAGCCGGCCCGCCTCGGGATTTACGAGAAGAACCGGCGGGGCTGCGTGCCCGGTCTCAGGCCGAGCCGCGGCCCCCGCCGCGTTCAGCTTGGCTGTTCTATCCGCTTGCCGGGTACTGCCGGACCTAGAAGCGAACCCAGTCCAGCAGGGCCCTGTCGCTACCGAGTTTCGGCGAGTCGTTGGTCAAGCTGTTCTCCATGATGAACAGGCCCGTGTAAGTCATCGCGTAGTCCCGCAGGCCGTACCGATGGTCGAACTCCTCGGTCGGGGTTGCCAGCACACCGCCGACCACCCGTACCCGCCCTGATCCCAACGGCAACTCGCCGATGCTCACCTGGCTAGCGTCGTCCGTCGCGCCGTCGGGAGTGCCGGTGGTGCCGACGACCGCTCCGCCTGCTCCCGTCCATGCCTGGGCGTCCACGACGGTCATCGGCGAGCATCCCGTGCCGATGCAGTAGCCGATCAACGTGTACTCCGCGAGTTGCCGCGCCGTGACGCGCAGGCCCTTCGTCAAGGAATGTTCGAAGTCCCGGATGGTCGTCCACGGCTGGTACACCTTGATATCGCGCACAGCGGTCTTGGGGACGAGACCGAGGCTGCCGAGCGCGTGCAGGGCCTTGTCGGTAAGGACGAGGTTCCCGCCGCGCTTCACCCACGCCTTGATATTGGCGTAGTACTTCTTCGCATCAACCTTGCGCCCCTTGGCATCCCGAGGGAGCGGGACATCGGCGATCACCAGTGTGTCGAGACGGTCCAGATACTTCGGGCTCGCCGCGATATCCCCGGGCAGTACCGGGACGAAGGGTTCCGGCATGAGCTTGCTCGTGTCCTTGAACCACTGCATGGGCGTAGCTGAATAGGGCCGTTGCTTGATCGGTTTGCCGTCCGCCCCGCGTCCGTTCGCCGCGGGCCCCGGCTTCGTGCCGACGCCGTTCTTGTCGTTGTGGGTAACGGGATCGGGATTGAAAACGTATCCCGCCGTCCCCTTCGTGTCTACCCTGACCGTCTTCGGACTGAAGTCCTTCTTCTGATACATCGCATAAGCCATCGACGTCTTGATCATGGCCCGCGTTCCGTTGATGTGGTTCTCCTGCATGTAGACGTTCCACACTTTGTCGGGCACCGTGTGGTTGAAGGAAAGCTCGTAATCCATACCGGTCACGGCGAGATCCGTCGCGATGTAGTCCCCGATGAATCCGGTGTCGGTGTAGCCGAGCGCATCCCACACCGTCGACCAGCGCGCCGGTCGCGTGGGAATCGTGCGGCGGGCATCCGGGTTCGTCCCACCAGGAGCATCGCCGTTGTTGCCGTAGCTGCTGTTCTCGGCTTCGTCGATGATCCCCGCATACAAGGTCTCATCGATCACGGATTTCACTCGCTCGGCGATGGCCATCAGGCGACGGTGATCGATCGAGTCAAACTGCCCCGCCGGATACATGATGTCCACGTAAGCGTCCGAATTGATCTGCCCGTGGATGTCGGCTCCGTGAGCCAGGAGCTTGCCGGGAGCCGATGCCGCCATATCGTGCATCCAGGCGTGGCCGTATTTCATCTCGCTTTCCTGCAAGGGATTGCGCGTCGCATTGATCCAGCCCACTGTGGGCATCTGGCGGTTCAGATCGGTGCCGAGGCTGTTCCCGCGCGAGTAGATAGTGGGCGTCGGTTGGTGCCAGTAGTCTCCGACCGCCCACCCGTCGATGTTGAAGGCGGTGAGATAGACGACTTGCTTTTTGAGCACGTCTGCGACTTCGTACTCGTGGAACTTCGGCTTACGACCGGTTGTGCTCTCATAGTTCGGCATGCCGTCGATGATCGTCCCGCCGCTCTCCGCGGCCATAGCGAGGTCCTCGGCGGTGCGTAGGCCTCCCTCGAGGCCCCCTCTTTCATTACCGTGGACGGATAAGGAGTAGGCGAGCTTCATCTTGCCCTTGTCGGGGACCTTGTGATCGGTGATCTTGATGATCCAGATCTGGCGTCCGTCTCCGGTGTCGCCCTTCTCGTAAGAGCGAACCCGATCATCGCCTGCGGAGACCGCCTTCTTGTCTCGGAAGTATTCATTGAGCGTAAACACCGAGATCCACCGGGGGTAAAGCTGGGCGAGGTATTCAATGCCGTGCTGGTACTCGCTGAACTCCGACGGGTCCGGCGTGTACTGGACATAGCCCGTGGCAAGAGCGGCCTCCGGGAAAACTCGATTCCCACACCTGATGCGCGGCGGGCCCCCGTGATACCCATCCGTACAGACGGGAGTCGCAACCGCCGGCACCGCCGGGATAATCAGAAACAGAAATAGAAACGCGCTGAGGAAGACAAGTCCTCGCCTCGGTCGTTGAATCGACACGACCTGGGCCCCCTTTCTCCAGAACTCCATGTCACGACAAGCCATTTGGCGCCGGGCGGCGCGAGAAGTCATCGGCACCCGCCGCACAGGCCACCTTCGACGACAGGCCTTAATCTCCTGCGGCCGCCCTAGCCGGCACACTTGGCCCGGCGGGGGCGGCCGAACTTGGTCTCGTCAAATGATCGGGGGGTAGCCGCTGAGCGCGCCACAGATCATCGACACACGAATGCACGGGTTTGACCGTCTGACTGGTTGTTTCCTCATAGACGGTGCTCGACCCGCCCTCATCGAGACGGGTCCCAAGTCGACCGTTCCCGCTGTTCTAGAGCAGCTCGCGGCCGGGGGGATTCAGACACTGGACTGGATAGTCGTCACTCACATCCACCTCGACCACGCCGGAGCTGCGGGCACTCTGGCGCGCCATTTCCCGGACGCGCGGGTAGCCGTCCACGAAGTGGGCGCTCCTCACCTCATCGACCCGTCGAAGCTATGGGCGAGCGCGACCCGCATCTATGGCGACCGAATGGAGGAACTCTGGGGCGGCATCGATCCCATCCCCGAGGACCGCATTATGGCTCTGTCCGACGGCGACGTCGTAGACCTCGGCGATGGACGGAAGCTGGAGGCCGTAGACACACCCGGTCATGCCCGCCACCATCACGCGTACCTCGACGACGTCACCGGCAGCCTGTTTGCGGGTGACGCGCTCGGAGTGCGTCTGCCGGACATCGGTGTCATCCGTCCCGCGACCCCTCCTCCAGAGTTCGATCTCGAGGACGCACTCGCGTCCATCGACCGCATCCGCGAGCTCCACCCTCGCCAGATCTGGCTGACGCATTTCGGTCCCGTAGACCAGGACCTCGACACGTTGTGTGATGAGGCGCAGACGGCGCTCGAGACATGGGCGAAGTGGGTTGAGGAAGCGCGTATGGAGACGGCGGAACTAGACCGCGCTGCAAAACTCGTGGAGACCCGCGCCCGCGCCGACATGGAGGCGCGCGTCGATCCCCAAGCCGCCGCGCGCATGAGCCAGGCGACCTCTTACTGGATGAACACGTGGGGGTACATGCGCTACTTCGACAAGAAGGGCCGAACGGCTGCCGAATGACCTAGGCGTTAATCCGCCGCGCCCTTTCCGGCGCGTCCGTCAGATCTGGGTCCACCGCGGCTACAGCTTCGAAAAGAGCACGCGCCTGAGAGAACCGCCCGCGCCGTTGCAGTAGATCTCCCAGCGCGTACCACGCCCGCAGATGATGCTCCTCCGCGACTCCGGGGTCCAGGTCCAGTTCCTCGAGTCGCGCAATGGCTTCATCGATCCGTCCCATGTCGCCCAGTGCGCCCGCAGCCACGATCGCCGCCTCGTAGAC
>DATADF010000123.1:0-2254 GCA_036258695.1 Actinomycetota bacterium | reverse complement strand
ATACCCCTATCCTGACGACGACCTGCGACAATTTTTTGCTCTTTTCGAAACACGGTGGGAATCCGCCTAAGTGGCGGAGGGCCTCCCTACCTTCTTCGGTGACGAAACCGCAAAGAAGGGAGACCCCCCTTGGGCGATCGTATCGACGTTCCGCTCGAGCTCGCGGACTTCGACGTCACCGGATCCGAGGTCGTCAACGGCACACTGGAGGTGAGCGTGCGTTCGACCAGACGCCCCGCTTGCCATCACTGCGGCTCGGTCTCCGTCACCGGTCATGGTCGAACGGAGCGGAGGGTGCGCGACCGCGCCTACTCCTATCCGTGCGTGCTGAGGTGGTCGCAGCGGCGCTTCCGCTGCAACGACTGCTTGCAGACGTTCAGGGAGCGTCATCCCGAGATCGCCGGCCGGCGGCGGATCACCGCGCGATTCCGGCAGCGGTTGTTCACGCGCGCCTGCAACGAACCGTTCACCGACGTGGCCTCGTCCGAGAGAGTCTCGCCGTATCGTGTCTTAGAGGCCGTCGAGCACCGCGCGGCGACCGAGCTGATCGAGCGTGACGTGGAGCCGCCACGAGTGTTGGCAGTAGATGAGAGCGCCTTCCGCAAGCGGTTCCGTTTCGACACGGTGTTGTCCGATCCCGAGCGCGGCACCGTCATCGATCTCCTCGAGGGGCGTGGGAAGCACTCGGTCTTCGGAGGCCTGTTAGCGATGTCCCACCAGGTCAGGGCCCGTATCGAGACCGTCGTCATCGACTGCCACTGGCCCTATCGAGAAGCGATCGAGCAAGCGCTACCTCGCGCCCGGGTCGTGGCGGACAAGTTCCACGTGATCCGTGCCATCGATGCCGCCGCCCACAGGGTGAGGATCCGTTACGGTCGCCGCATCCGGGTGGTGGGCCGAGATGGCGGTCTCGCTCGGCAGCACAACCCTGCTTCATGCCGGGGGTGTGGCACAGCCGCTGGGCTTTCATGAAGCGGGCCTCTAAGCTCAACCACCAGGATGCGGATGCGCTGCAACCGGTCTTCGAGGCCTTGCCCGAGGTTGGGATCGCCTGGATGCTCAAGGAACAGTTCGCGGTCATCTACGACGCCCCCGACCGCACCGAGGCCGAGCGGCGCCTCGAGCTATGGCCGATCAGATCACACAAGCGGGTTTGCCCGAGTTCCTGAACACCTGGCGTCAGCTCAGTGGTGGAGGGACCAGATCCTCAATTACTTCGACGACCGGGTGACCAACGCGTTCGCCGAAGGGGTCACGAACAAGATCAAGGTTATGAAGCGGCGTTCCTACGGCTTCCGCGACCCTGTCCGTTATCGTCACAAGGTCCTGATCAGCTGTGGTCACCGACGGAGCAGGGACGGCTAGCCACCGTGTTTCGCGGAGAACCCAGTTTTGGGCTCGCGAGCGGCCCTTGAGCAAGAATCTAGTGATTTCTTCTGGGTCACATCGCGATGTCTCGAGGACGACATCAGCGTCATACCCGCGACGGCTGAACCGGGGTGAGCCGACGGGCGTGGGCGTACCGGTGCAGCCCCAGCTCGGCCAACGAGCGCGTCGAGCCCTCCACGTCCGTGAAGACAGGGCGTCAGGTCTGCGGCTCGCCGATGTTGACCATCCAAGCGGTGCCGAACTGGTCCACGCACATGCCGAACTCATCGCCCCACATCTGCTTCTCTAAGGGAACCGACACGGTGCCGCCATCGGACAGCTTCTGCCAGTAGCGGCGCAGCTCGTCGCCGTCGTCCCCGCTCAGGCTCACCGCGATGTTGTTGCCCGGCTGGTATTCCATCCCCGGCGCGGGATCGGCGCCCATGAGCGTGAATCCCCTTTCCGTTTCGAGCTGGCCGTGCATGATCTTGTCCGCATCCGGGGAGTCTTGGGCGCCGCCGAGCTCACCGAACGTGTTCAGCGTCAAGGTGCCGCCGAAGACACCCTCGTAGAACTCCATGGCTTGCCGCGCGTTGCCGTTGAAGGTGATGTACGGGTTGAGACGAGAGACCATTCCGAGCTCCCTTCGCAGACCGGGCCAGCCCGTGCAGACTAACGCTGCTCGAAGGCATGAGCCCGACTCCCCGAAGTAGAGTCGCCCGTCAAAGCGGGTTGCTGAGAGGAGGAGGCGATGTACGCACGCGCGACGACGCTTCGGGGGCCGGCGGAGAGCGTGGACGCCGGGGTTCAGCAGTATCGAGACGTGCTCTCGCGGTTCCGGCAGATGGCTGGGAACGAGGGCGCGTTCCTGCTCATCGACCGTAGG